>JBKBTU010000005.1:24141-29741 GCA_046290715.1 Sphingomonas sp.
CTGGGTTGCTTCTTTATGCTCGCAATGACGGTTTCGGCGGACCTGTTTCCCTAGTCTAGCCGCCGACCGGTCCGACCATCACGACACCATCGCGGATTTCCGCGATCCGCACCCGTTCGCCCACCGCGGCCGCAGCACCCCGCGCCGGCCACGAGCCGTCGCCGACCCGCACGCGCCCGCCGTCAGGGCCGATCGCCACCTCGACCACCACCACCTCGCCGATCATCCGCGCGGCGCGATCGTTGAGGCGGGGGTCGCTGCTCTCGATCGGAAAGTCGACATACCAGCGCTTGCCGACGAGCACCGTGACGACGCTCCACACCGCGAAAGCGGCGATCTGCGCGGCGATTGGCAAGCCCGGCATGACGAGGACGGCGACGCCGACGATGGCGGCAGCGATGGCGAGGAAGATCGCGAACACGCCGGGAATGAACAGCTCGGCGACGCCGAGTGCCAAGGCTGCGACGAGCCAGGCGCCGCCCGCGCCGCCGATCGAGTCGAGCGTCACGCCGGCACCGTCACGATCGCGGCAGCTCGAACGGCCCGCGTTTCGCATCCGGCTTGGCGGCCGGGGCAGGCGAGGGGGCCTTGGCGAGCGCGTCCTTGGCGAGCTCGCCGATACCGCCCAGCGTGCCGATCAGCTGCGTCGCCTCCACCGGGAACAGGATCGTCTTGGCGTTGGGGCTGGTCGCGAACTTGCCGACAGCCTCGACATATTTCTGCGCGACGAAATAGTTGATCGCCTGCGTGCCGCCCTGCTCAATCGCTTCGGAGACGACGCGCGTCGCCTTGGCCTCCGCCTCGGCGGCACGCTCGCGCGCCTCGGAATCACGGAAGGCGGACTCGCGCCGCCCCTCCGCTTCCAGGATGCGCGCCTGCTTCTGGCCCTCGGCACGCAAGATCTCGGAGGCGCGAGTGCCTTCCGCCTCGAGGATGTTGGCGCGCTTCTCGCGCTCCGCCTTCATCTGCCGGCCCATCGCGGTGACGATGTCGGCGGGCGGGCGGATATCCTTGATCTCGACGCGGGTGATCTTGACGCCCCAGGGCACCGTCGCATGGTCGACGACCGACAGCAGCCGGGCGTTGATCTCGTCGCGCTTCGACAGCGTCTCGTCGAGGTCCATCGACCCCATCACCGTCCGGAGATTGGTCGTCGTCAGCTGGAGCAGCGCGACATAGAGGTCGGAGACCTCATACGCCGCCTTCGCCGCGTCGAGCACCTGGAAGAAGACGACGCCGTCGGTCGAGACGATCGCATTGTCCTTGGTGATGATCTCCTGCCCCGGGATGTCGATCACCTGCTCCATCATGTTCACCCGCCGGCCGACCCGGTAGAAGAAGGCGGGATAGAAATTGAAGCCGGGGGAGGCGGTGGTGGTGTAGCGGCCGAAATGTTCGATCGTATATTGATAGCCCTGGCGGACGATCTTGATACTCGTCATCAGGTAGAACAGCACCAGCGCCAGTGCGAACGCCGCGATCGTGATACCCATAGGCCCTCCTGCGGCGCGACTCCCCACCGGCGCCGTTGCGCTGTCATAGCACACCCCGTTCGAAGGCCACCATGGACCGCATCCTTTTCGGCAATCACCCGACCCAGATGCCGGCGATCGCCCGCTACATCGACCACGACCGGTACGAGGCGAGCTTCGCGCCGTTGGACGCGGTCGACCTCGCGCGCTTCGACCTCGTCGTGCCGCTTCGCGTCGAGCAGATCGAGGCGGCGCGAGGCGGTCCCGCGGTGCTGCCCTCGCGCGAGCTGGTGGCGCTGTGCGACGACAAGCTCGCGCTCAACCGCTGGCTGATCGATCACGGCTTCGGCGACACGGTACCCGCGCTGCTCGGCCCCGCACCCGACACTTTCCCCTACATCCGCAAGACGCGGCGGGGCGACTATGGCATGGGCTGCCGCATGATCCGCGGTCCCGGCGAGGACGACGGGTCCGACGATCCGGAGGTCTTTCGGCAGCGCGCGGTGGAGGGGCCGCTCGAATACGTCCTCCACCTGCTGCGGGTGCGCGGCCGCATCCGCTTCCACGTCGCCTATGTGTACGACATGGGCCAGCCGCTCGGCGTGCGCGGCGCGGCGGACCGGCCGGCGACGATCGCGTCCGTCGATCCCGGCCCGGTGCTGGGGCGTTGCGCCGCGATCCTCGATGCGATGGGCTATGAGGGGACCTGCTGCTTCAACTACAAGCTGGAGGACGGCGCCTTGCGCATCCTCGAGATCAATCCACGCTTCGGCGGCTCGCTGGTGGGTGTGGTCAGCGATTACCTCGAGGCGCATCTCGCCGCCCTCTAGCGCTTGTGCCGCACTGCGGTTACATGGCCCGCCACTTCTCCCTCCCGCGAGGACATGGCATCTTGGATATCCGGCTCGGCCTCACCTTCGACGACGTGCTGCTCGTACCCGGCGAGTCGGACATCCTGCCGAGCACCGCCGACACCCGCACGCAGCTGACCCGCGGCATCGCGCTCAACATTCCGATCCTGTCCTCGGCGATGGATACCGTGACCGAGGCGGACATGGCGATCGTCATGGCGCAGCTGGGCGGTATCGGCGTGCTCCACCGCAACCTGTTGATCGAGGAACAGGTCGCCGCGGTCCGCCAGGTCAAGCGGTTCGAATCCGGCATGGTCGTCAACCCGATCACGATCGCGCCGACCGCAACGCTCGCCGAGGCGCAGGCGTTGATGGCGCATCACCGGATCAGCGGCATTCCCGTCGTCGAACGCGACGGCAAGCTCGTCGGCATCCTCACCAACCGCGACGTGCGCTTCGCTGGCAACCCGAACCAGCCCGTCGCCGAGCTGATGACGCACGAGAACCTCGCCACCGTCACCACCGACGTCGGGCAGGAGGAGGCGCGCCGCCTGCTCCACCAGCGCCGGATCGAGAAGCTGCTCGTGGTCGACGACGCCTATCGCTGCGTCGGGCTGATCACGGTGAAGGACATCGAGAAGGCGGTGACCTATCCCTCGGCGACCAAGGACGCCGCCGGCCGCCTGCGCGTCGCGTCGGCGACGACCGTCGGCGACAAGGGCTTCGCGCGGACCGAGGCGCTGGTCGACGCCGAATGCGACCTGATCGTGATCGACACCGCGCATGGCCACAATCGCGACGTCGCGCGCGCGGTCGAGCGGGTGAAGAAGCTCAGCAATTCGGTGCAGGTGGTCGCCGGCAACGTCGCGACCGGCGAGGCGACGCGCGCGCTGATCGACGCCGGCGCCGACGGGATCAAGGTCGGCATCGGCCCCGGATCGATCTGCACCACCCGCGTCGTCGCCGGCGTCGGCGTGCCGCAGCTGACCGCGGTGATGGACTGCGCCGAAGCGGCGGCGAAGGCGGGCGTGCCGGTGATCGCCGACGGCGGCCTGCGCACCTCGGGCGATCTCGCCAAGGCGCTCGCGGCGGGCGCGTCGACCTGCATGGTCGGCTCGCTGCTCGCGGGCACCGAAGAAGCGCCGGGCGAGACCTTCCTGTACCAGGGCCGCGCGTACAAATCGTATCGGGGCATGGGGTCGGTCGGCGCGATGGGCCGCGGTTCGGCCGACCGTTACTTCCAGGGCGACATCAAGGACCAGATGAAGCTGGTGCCCGAGGGGATCGAAGGGCAGGTCGCCTACAAGGGGCCGGCGCGCGACGTGATCCACCAGCTCGTCGGCGGCATCAAGGCGGCGATGGGCTACACCGGATCGGCGACGATCCCCGACCTTCAATCGCGCGCGCAGTTCGTCCAGATCACGGGCGCCGGCCTCAAGGAAAGCCACGTCCACGACGTGACGATCACCCGCGAGGCGCCGAACTATCCGACGCGCTGAGGCATGACGCCCGCCGCCCGCACCCAGGCCGCGATCGAGCTGCTCGACGCGGTGATCGACGCCGCGCGCGGCAATGGCGCGGCGGCCGACACGCTGATCGCGCGCTATTTCGCGACCCGGCGCTACGCCGGTTCGAAGGATCGCCGGGCAGTGCGCGACCTCGTCTACGCCGCGATCCGGCGCGCGGGCGAGGTGCCGGCGAGCGGGCGCGCGGCGATGCTCGCGGTCGCGGCGGAAGACCCGGCGGTCGCGGCGACGTTCGACGGCTCGAACCACGGACCCGCGCCGATCGCGGCCGGCGAGACGGTCGCTACGGGCGGCGTCATGCCGGCGTGGCTCAGCGATGCGCTCGCGGCCTCCGGCATTGCGGCGGACCGGCAGGCGGCGTTGATCGAGCGAGCGCCGCTCGACGTCCGCGTCAACCGCCTGCTCGCCGACCCTCGTGAGATCGCCGAACGGCTGGGCGGCGAAACGATGCCCGGCCTGCCGGACGCGCTGCGGCTGCCGTCGGGAACCAACGTCGAAGCCTTCTCCGGACAGGTCGAGGTCCAGGACGCGGGCAGCCAGATCGTCAGTCTCGCCGCACGCGCCGAACCCGAACAGGCGATCGTCGACCTGTGCGCGGGCGGTGGCGGCAAGACGCTGGCGCTCGCCGCGGCGATGGCGAACCGCGGTCGCATCCTCGCCACAGACATCGACCGCGCCCGCCTGTCCCGCCTTGCACCGCGCGCCGAGAAGGCCGGGGTGGCGATCGTCGAGACCCGGCTGCTCGATCCCAGGCGCGAGGCGGAGGCGCTCGCCGACTGGCATGATCGCGCCAACAGCGTGCTGATCGACGCACCGTGCTCCGGTACCGGTACGTGGCGGCGCAATCCCGAGGCACGCTGGCGGCTGAACCCCGATCGGCTGGGCCGCTTCGCCGAGCAGCAGCGGCATGTGCTGGATGTCGGCGCGACCCTGGTCCGGCCCGGCGGGGCGCTCGTCTATATCGTCTGCTCGCTGCTCGATGCGGAAGGGGCGGGCCAGGTCGACGCCTTCCTCGCCGCGCATCCCGGTTGGCAGGCCGACCCGCTGACGCTGCCCGCGGGAACCGCGCATGGCGCCGGGATCCGCCTGGAACCGGCGCGCGACGGCACCGACGGCTTTTTTGTCGCGCGGCTGATCCGCCCCTGCTAATCCTCCCGGCGTGCCCCCCGTGGAGACCTTCATGCGCGTAACGTCCGTCGCCATTGCCGCAGCGCTGACCCTCGTCTGCGTCTCGACCTCGCTGAGCGGACAGCGGCCGGACGACCAGATCGATGCGCGCTCGCTGCAATTGCTCGCGCAGGGCCGTGCCGCCGTCGCGGCCGGCAACCTCGACGGTGCCACCGACCTGCTCGAATCGTCGGTGGCGGTCGATCCGCGCAACCGTCAGGCGTTCATCGTCCTCGCCCAGGTCGCCGAGGCACGCGGCCTGCCGGGCAAGGCGATCCGCCTCTATCGCGAGGCGCTGACGCTGGAACCCAACGATGTCGCGGCGCTGAAGGGGCAGGGCGAGGCGCTCGTCGCCAAGGGCGCGGTGTCGGTCGCCAAGGGCAACCTCGCCAAGATCCGCACGCTCTGCAAGGCCGGCTGCCCCGAGGCCAACCAGCTCGCCGCAGTGATCGCCAAGGGTCCGCCGGTGACGACCGCGCAAGTCGAGACGAAGGCCGCGCCGGCGAAGGAGTGATCCGCGGACCGTTCCGCGCTCACCCTCACCCTTCGCCGCCTTCGGCGTCTATTCCCTCTCCCGATGGGAG
>JBKBTU010000599.1:0-570 GCA_046290715.1 Sphingomonas sp.
AGCCGGTCGGGAAGATGTCGGACAGGAACAGGACCTGGTCGTCGGTCAGGCCCTCGGGCACCTTGATCGGGCCGACGTCGGCATAGGGGACGCGCAGATATTCGGCCTGGCCCCCGGCGAACCCGCCGTACATCTCGCTGTAGCCGAACAGGCCGGCGGTGGGATAGCCGATCATCTTGGCCTGTTCCGCGCCGTTCGGATTGGACCGCGCGCACAGGGAATAGAGGCCGCGCCGGCAGTAGTCGCAGTCGCCGCAGCTGATGGTGAAGGGCACCACGACGCGGTCCCCGACCTTGAGTTTTTGGTTGTCCTTGCCGACGGCGACGACCTCGCCCATCGTCTCGTGGCCCATGACGTCGCCGGACTTCATGCCGGGCACGAAGCCGCCGTACAGGTGCAGGTCACTGCCGCAGATGGCGCAGGAGGTGACGCGGATGATGGCGTCGCGGCCGTCCTGGATCTCGGGATCGTCCACCGTCTCGCAGCGGATGTCGCCCTTGCCGTGCCAGCATAGCGCTTTCATGTGGATCTCCTCGGGAATGAAGAGGGGAAAGGCGCGGAGGCGCGGGC
>JBKBTU010000600.1:0-568 GCA_046290715.1 Sphingomonas sp.
GGGTGGCTTGGGGGGGGCGCCCCGCCTCGGTTCGGTTTTTCTGCCGCTGGCCGCCCCCCGTTCCCCCCGGCTTCGGGCCGTACCCGCCCAAGCCCGGCCAGCGTCGCGGCCACGCGACGACCGACGACGCGGCTTCGCCGCGGCGGGCGCAAGGGAACGAAGCCCGCCAGCGACGCAGAATGTAGCGGCGGGAGTGAATACGGAAAGTCCTCCCCAGCCAGGGGAGACGGCAGCGTGCAGGCGCTGACGGAGGGGAGGCACACGACGAACGTCGTGCTTGCGGAGACGCCCATCCACCACGCCCTTCGGCCGCGGTCCCCTCCCCCGCTGAAGCGTGGAATTTCACATTCCAAGACCGTCATGGGCAAAGCCCATGACGTCGGTCGCGGCTTTTGGCCGCGCCGGCCGGGCGGCCCTGCAGGGCTGCGCCGGCGCTGTGCGCCTTAGCGCACCCGCGGGCCGCCGAACGGCAGCGGCGGGGGCGGACGGCGATCGCGGCGGGGCAGCTGCGCCTGGTAGGCGTGACCGCAATGCTGGACGCAATAGGGGAAGCCGGGGTTCACCTTTT
>JBKBTU010000601.1:0-566 GCA_046290715.1 Sphingomonas sp.
GGGCTCGGCGTCTACCTGCCGATGGCGGTGACGCTGCCCGTCGTCGTCGGCGCGGTGATCGGCGCGCTCTATGACCGTTGGGCCGAGCGGCAGCGCGACGTCGAGTTCGCCAAGCGCATGGGCGTGCTGACCGCGACGGGAATGATCGTCGGTGAAAGCCTGTGGGGCGTCGCCTTCGCGGTGATCGTCTACGTCACCAACTCGGATGCGCCGCTGGCGATCGCGCCGGCGGGGTTCGAGCCGGTCGCGCTGATCGGCGGAACGATCGCCTTCCTCGCGCTGGTCGCCGCGCTGTATCGCTATACGCGGCGGGCGGTGATCGCCTGAAACGCGACGAGCCGTTCATCGCGGACGGAACACATGCGTCGGCTTGCCGTTTTGCTTCACGAACCCGGTAATCGCCCCGCCATCCCCCCCGGCCGGTGATTGCCGGGTTTGCCGTAAGCGTAAGGGTTTTTCGTGACATCGTCCGCACCACAGCACCGCGAGCGCCTCGTCGCCGTCGGCACGGCGCTGCAAACCAGCCTGCCGGTGCCGACCGACACGTTCATCACCGAAGACATCCC
>JBKBTU010000602.1:0-564 GCA_046290715.1 Sphingomonas sp.
CTGAAGATCGGGGCCATCGTCGCCCTGGCCATCGGCATCCTGATCGTGCGTCCGCATCTGCAGATGCCGGCCGTCACCCCCTTCATCGACGGCACCGGCCCGGTCTTCGCCGGCGCCCTGTTCCCCTTCCTGTTCATCACCATCGCCTGTGGCGCCGTCTCCGGCTTCCACGCCCTGATCTCGTCCGGCACCACGCCGAAACTGCTGGAGAACGAGAACCAGATCCCGCTGATCGGCTATGGCGCCATGCTGTGCGAAAGCTTCGTCGCCGTTATGGCCCTGATCGCCGCCACGGTCCTAGACCCGGCCGTCTATTTCGCCATGAACAGCCCGGTCGCCGTCATCGGAAAGTTCCGCGAGGATCAGCGAGGCCTTCATCCACTCGGTCTGCGGCCACAGGCGGGCTCGGCGACTGAGGACGGCGCCGTCCTGGTCCATGGCGTCCACCGCGACCTGACGACGCGGCCCGATGCCGCGTAGGCCGAAGGCGTACAGTTTGCGCGCCGCGTCGATGGCGGACGCATCGCCACGCGAGCGGCCGTAGCGGGCCAGCAGCCAGGCCCA
>JBKBTU010000603.1:0-562 GCA_046290715.1 Sphingomonas sp.
TCGCGCTATGCCGATAACTATCTGACCGGCACCGGGGCGGCGCAGACGGTGGTGCCGACCGCGGGCAAGAAGGTGCCGGGCTCGCCCGACTGGCTCAACAAGACGGTGGCGACGCTGCGCGGCGACGGGGTCGAGGTGCAGCTGATCGGCGACTATATCGGGCGGCGCTACGCGACCTACACCAACGACCTCAGCGTGCGCGGATACCTCCAGCTCTCCGGCCGCATCGGCTTCGACATGCCGCTGTCGGGCAACGGCTTCGCCAAGGCGCTGTCGGTCAGCTTGAACGTCACCAATCTTACGAACAAGCGCGCCGAATCGACGATTTCCATCGGCGCGGCCAACGGCACGTACAACTACTTCCCCCTCGCCCCCCGCCAGGCCTTCGCGACCATTCGCGTCGGCTTGTAATGCGATCAGGGGCCGGCGCGTTTCGAGGGGCGCCGGCCCACCCAACTTGGTGCTTGGTGCGTGTCGGGAAGGCGCGCCTGCGTGCGACAAGGGCGCACGCAGGTATGGAAGGCTCGGGACGAGCACCTCGGAAGCGTGAAAAAGCTGGCGC
>JBKBTU010000604.1:0-562 GCA_046290715.1 Sphingomonas sp.
ACGAACTGCTGTCGATCGACGGCCTGTCGGGGGTCGAACGGATCGGCGGGGTCAGTCGCGAAATCCGCGTCATCCTCAACCTGCCCAAGATTCAGTCGCTCGGCCTGACCGCATCACAGGTCAACCAGCAGCTGCGTCAGGTCAATCTGAACGCCGCCGGCGGTCGCACCGAGATTTCGGGCAGCGAACAGTCGGTCCGCGTTCTCGGTAACGCTCAGGACGCGCGCGCGCTCGCCGAGACGCGCATCTCCATCGGTGGCGACCGGAATGTCCGGCTCGGCGATATTGCCGACGTCAAGGACCTCTACGCCGAACAGCGCAGCCTGGCCGAGTTCAACGGCCGGCAGGTGCTGTCGTTCAACATCAAGCGCGCCAAGGGTGCGTCCGATGTGACCGTGTTCGAGGAGGCGGAAAAGAAGCTGGAGGCGCTCAACAAGCGCAATCCGAGCGTCCAGTTCAACGTCCTGTTCAACAGCGTCAAATATACCGAAGCGCAATATCACTCGGCGATGGTCGCCATGATCGAGGGCGCGGTGCTCGCCGTGGTCGTCGTGTTCCTGTT
>JBKBTU010000605.1:0-561 GCA_046290715.1 Sphingomonas sp.
GGTGAGGGCGACGCGACCCGGTCAGTCATCACCACTAAACAGATCAAATCCGCGCCGCTCGCGGGCGCCACTTCGACGACTATTTTTGTCAAAGACGATGTGAAGCGTCGTGCCGATAAAGAATGCGCTGAAGGCAAGAAGCGCGACTGTGCTTTTCCCCTGCCCCGTCAGCAGACAGTAAGCCACACCGATCCAAGCGGGCACGACTATCGACCCGGTGACCACCTTTAGCCAAAGCGGAAGGGGCTGCCACCATCGCAAAAATCGATCACGCGCGCTCATCTAGGCACAAATGCCGTTTGCTGCCGAAGTGCACAAGACGCGCCATACCCGTCACCCCGGCCTTGTGCCGGGGTCCACCGGGAGGAGGGGCGCGAAGCAAGCGGCTTGAGCGCCGGACACGCGGCACCGTGGACCCCGGAACAAGTCCGGGGTGACCAACATGAGGTGGCAGCTCCATCCCCTCCGTTGGCAATCCCCGCCCACACGCCTATCTCCCGCTCCGACGCCCAAGCAGGAGCCCCCAAATGCCCGATTACGACTACGACCTCTTCGTCATCG
>JBKBTU010000606.1:0-561 GCA_046290715.1 Sphingomonas sp.
GGGCTCGAGCGGACGCTTGAGGATACGCTGCGCGGCTCCCCCGGGGCGAAGCGGTCGGAGGTGACCGCACGCGGCAAGCTCGTCCGTGAGCTGGCGACCCGTCCGGACCAGCCGGGCAAGACCGTCCGGCTCACCATCGATGCCGGGCTTCAGGAATATGCCGCCCGCCGGCTTGGCAATGAGTCGGGCTCGGTCACCGTGTTCGACATCACCAACGGCGACATTCTCGCGCTGGTGTCGATGCCCAGCTATGATCCCAACGCGTTTTCCGACGGGATCAGCCAGGCAGAATGGAAGATGCTGTCGCAGGACGACCATCTGCCGCTCACCAACAAGACGTTTCAGGGCCTCTACCCGCCCGGTTCGACCTTCAAGCCGGCCACCGCCCTTGCGATTCTGGGGGCCGGCATCGATCCGCAGCGCGTGGTCGTGTGCAATGGCGGATATCAGCTCGGCAATCGCCGTTTCGGCTGCCTTGGCCGGCACGGGCCGATGACGATGCACACCGCCATCGCGCGCAGTTGCAACACCTATTTCTATGCGCTGGGGCGGGAAATCGGG
>JBKBTU010000607.1:0-561 GCA_046290715.1 Sphingomonas sp.
GCGCAAGAAGCTGCTGATCGATCTTGGCGGCAAGTGGTGTCTCGATTGCCGCCTGCTCGCCGGCGTCATGCACCTGCCGGCGATGCACGGCTTCATGGCGCGCCATTACGAGGTGGTGACGGTGGACGTCGGCCGGTTCGACAAGAACCTCGACATTCCGGCGCGCTACGGGATCAAGGGGCGGCTGGCGGGTGTGCCGGCGCTGCTGATCGTCGACCCCCGCACCGATCGCGTGCTCAATGCCGGCCGCGAGACAGCGCTGGCCGACGCGCGGTCGCTGTCGCCGCAGGGCCTTGCCGACTGGCTGGCGCGCTGGGTGTAAGGCACGCCGTTTCCTCCGCCGGGGAGGCTATCGCATATGGCTGGGACCGCTGCGGGCTTCGGATGAAGGGGGGCCTGCCACCCCGGCATTCTCCGTCACCCCGGACGTGTTCCGGGGTCCACCGTGCCGCACATCAATAGAGCGTGATGACATGACGCTGACTCACGCCGTCATTGCGAGTGCAGCGAATCAAACCAGGGCGTCCTGGTCCGGCTCTGGAGTGGGTGGCTGCGCTCGCA
>JBKBTU010000608.1:0-561 GCA_046290715.1 Sphingomonas sp.
CTATGCGATCCCCGGCTTTGCCGCCCAGGGGCCGAACTGGATCGCCGATGGCTTCACCCACAATGTCGCGAGCGGCGAGCCGTCGGCGACGTCGATGCTGCTCTGGACGCGCTATGTCGCCAAGGGGGGTTCGGCCAAGCTGCGGGTCGAGGTTTCGGCCAGCGCGGACTTCGCCAAAATCGTCGCGGGGGGTGAGGCGATCACCGGCCCGTGGCGCGACTGGACGAGCAAGATCACGGTGACCGGCCTTCAACCCGGAACGCGCTATTTCTACCGCTTCGTCGCGCCGGACGGCAGCTTCTCGCCGGTCGGGCGGACCAAAACGCTGCCCGCTGGCAACGCCGCGCGCTTCGGCATCGCGGTCTTTTCCTGCTCCAACCTGCCCTTTGGCTATTTCAACGCCTATGGCCATGCCGCGGCGCGCGACGATATCGATCTCGCCGTCCATCTCGGCGACTATATTTATGAATATCAGAAGGGCGGTTATGCGCCCGCATCCGGCGCGGTCGGCGGGCGCTGGCCGCTGCCCGAGGGCGAGATCATCCACCTCGCCGATTATCG
>JBKBTU010000060.1:0-12143 GCA_046290715.1 Sphingomonas sp.
GTCGGCGCGGTATCGGGTGGTAGCGCGGCGATCTGCTCGGCGGCGGTGCCGCGCGACCGTTTGATCACCGTGCCGGGATGCGCCAGCGGTTCGGCGGTCAACGCCTCGTCGGTCACGACCTCCGCGACACCGCGGGCGAACAGGTCGCGATCGCTGCCCCAAGCGGCGAGCGCCGCCTTCTGGCTGGGCGCGGCGACATAGGCGTCGTGAAACCCGATCGGCGTGCGATAGACCTTGAGCTTCGCCATGGCGTCGCCTTATCCCCCGCCGCCGCGGGACACCAGCCGATCCCCCCAAAGGTTGATGCGACCGCGGCCTGTCCCGCAGCGAGACGCCGCGACTCGGGGGGCTGGCGTCGCCGCCCGTTCGCGCGCATCGTGCCGCTTTCTCCTGCCGGAGCCTTGCCGTGGCCGCTCGTCGCCAGGCCCTTGCGGCCAAGCTGATCCTCGTCGCCGCGGCCTGCGCGATCGCCGCCGCCGCGAGTCTCTCCGCGCACCGCCCGGCAGCGCCCGCTGCCGCGCCCGCGCCGCATCCCCGCCCCGCCGTGGCGCGCGCACCGGCGGTCCCCCAACCGGCGCCAACGCCGACGCCCAAACCCGCGCCCGCGCCCGCCGCGATGACCATCAAGGGCGTGCTCGACATCGGCCCGATCAAGTTCGGCGACTATGCCTGGGATGCGAAGGGGGTGCCCGACGGCCCGCTGATCATCACCGTCGATCTCGCCGCGCAGACGCTGTCGGTGTTCCGCGACGGCTATGAGATCGGCGCCGCCGCGATCCTGTACGGGACCGACGACAAGCCGACACCACTCGGCAGCTTTCCGATCCTGATGAAGGATGCGCACCACGTCTCGCGCACCTACGGCAATGCGCCGATGCCCTATACGCTCCGGCTGACCGACGACGGTGTCGCCGTCCACGGAACGGAGGTCGCCTGGGGCTATGCGACGCATGGCTGTATTGGCGTACCGACCGCCTTCGCCCGCCTGCTGTTCGCCGAGGCCAAGGTTGGCGACCGCGTCATCATCACCCGCGGCAAGTCCCTCGCCACCGGCGAACTATTGACCCGATCCAAGGCGATTTAGACCCAAATCGGGTTCGATACTTGCGATCATGGTTAAGAAGTCTTTGCCGAAACGTCAGCCCTACTGTTACACCTCGTCGGTCGGGATAGGGGACAGCAGGCATGACGGATGGGGAAGATCGCGTCGCGACGCTCGCGCAATATGACCTTCTCGATACCGAACCGGAACGGCAATATGACGCGTTGGTGCACGCTGCCGCGCGGCAGACCGATACGCCGATCTCCGCCATCTCGCTGATCGACGCCAGGCGTCAGTGGTTCAAGGCGCGGATCGGCCTCGACACGTCCGAAGGTCCGATCGAGGAATCCTTCTGCGCCAAGGCGATCGAGCAGGACGAGGTGTTCGTCGTCCCTGACGCCAGCAAGGACGAACGCTTCCGCGACTATCCGAACGTCACCGGCGGCACGCGCATCCGCTTCTACGCCGGTGCCCCGCTCAAGATGCGCAACGGTGCGCGGATCGGCACGATCTGCGTCGTCGACGTAGAGCCGCGCGAAGGGCTCGACGACGAGGAGCGCGCGGTGCTGGAGGATCTCGCCCGACGGACCGTCGCCGCCTTCGAGCTGCGCCGCGACCTGCGCGAGGTGGGCGGCGACCCCGTCGCTCCGGCTACCGCGCCGCAATGGCTCGATCGCGCGAGCGAGCATCTGGTCAAGGCGTGGGCGGCGCTCGACGTGATCGGCGCCACCGCCGAGCTCGCCAGGCTGGAACAGGTGATCGTCGAGGTCGATGCGCTGCGCCTCGGCCAGCGCGACGCCTAGACCCTGTTGATATTCACTCCTCCCCCGCCAGCGGCAGGGCTATCGCATAATGCTAGGACGGCTGCTGGCTTCGGGTGAAGAGGCATGCCATCCCAATATTCTCCGTCACCCCGGACTCGTTCCGGGGTCCACCGTGCCGCATAATCCGCAGCAGGCACGTGTGCGGCACGGTGGATGCCGGAACCAGTCCGGCATGACGGAGGATTGAAGAATACCGCCGCTGATCCGACGGCCCATATGCGATAGCCCTGCCCTGGCGGAGGCGCCGGCCAGGATGGCGCATCTTGAATGTCGATCGCTCCTAGACCGGATCGGCCACCGCCCGATCGCCGCGCCGGTGACGCAAGCGCAGCATAGGCGCTTCCCCCGCCGGAAACCCCTTGCTAAGGCCGCCGGCGACATACGCTTTCGCTGAAGCGCTCTCGCGCGCCCGCGCGGCCCTTGCGGCCGCCTCCCCTGGCGCCCTGGGCCAATTTGAAGGGACCAACATGACCGCCATCGGCCAGGACAGCCTGAAGACCCGCACGACCCTAGAGGTCGACGGCAAGACCTACGATTATTTCAGCCTCGCCAAGGCGGCGGAGAAGTTCGGCGACATCAGCCGGCTGCCCTTCTCGATGAAGGTGCTGCTCGAGAACATGCTCCGCTTCGAGGACGGCAAGACCGTGACCGAGGCGGACGTGAAGGCGATCGTCGACTGGCAGCAGGAGCGCCGCTCGGACCGCGAGATCCAGTATCGCCCGGCGCGCGTGCTGATGCAGGACTTCACCGGCGTGCCCTGCGTCGTCGACCTCGCGGCGATGCGCGATGCGATCACCAAGCTCGGCGGTGACGCCGCCAAGATCAATCCGCAGGTCCCCGTCCACCTCGTCATCGACCACTCGGTGATGGTCGACGAGTTCGGCACCCCCAAGGCGTTCGAAGAGAACGTCGACCTCGAATATCAGCGCAACGGCGAGCGCTACGAATTCCTCAAGTGGGGCTCGGCCGCGCTCGACAATTTCAAGGTCGTGCCGCCGGGCACCGGCATCTGCCACCAGGTCAACCTCGAATATATCGGTCAGGCGGTGTGGTCGTCGGCCAGCACCGGCGACCATGGCGACGGCACCGCGATCGCCTATCCGGACACGCTCGTCGGCACCGACAGCCACACCACGATGATCAACGGCCTGGGCGTGCTCGGCTGGGGCGTCGGCGGCATCGAGGCGGAAGCGGCGATGCTCGGCCAGCCGGTCAGCATGCTGATCCCCGAGGTCGTCGGCTTCAAGCTGACCGGAGCGCTCAAGGAAGGCATCACCGCCACCGACCTGGTGCTGACCGTCACGCAGATGCTGCGCGCCAAGGGCGTCGTCGGCCGCTTCGTCGAATTCTATGGCCCGGGCCTCTCCTCGAT
The DNA here is from genome assembly GCA_046290715.1 of Sphingomonas sp. Taxonomy (GTDB): domain Bacteria; phylum Pseudomonadota; class Alphaproteobacteria; order Sphingomonadales; family Sphingomonadaceae; genus Sphingomonas. Next base: position 3,239 of record JBKBTU010000060.1, read on the forward strand.
GACGCTCGCCGACCGTGCGACGATCGCCAACATGGCGCCCGAGTACGGCGCGACCTGCGGCTTCTTCCCGATCGACGACAAGACGCTCGACTACATGCGCCTCACCGCGCGCTCGGACGAGAATATCGCGCTGGTCGAAGCCTATGCGAAGGCGAACGGCTTCTGGCGCCACGACGATGCCGCCGACCCCGTGTTCACCGACACGCTGGAGCTCGACATGGGCACCGTCACCGCCAGCCTTGCCGGGCCGAAGCGCCCGCAGGACCGCGTCAGCCTCGGCAAGGTCGACGAGGTGTTCAACGGCGACCTGTTCAAGATCTACCACAAGGAGCGCCCGCAGCGCGTGGCGGTCGACGAGCGCGGCCATGACATCGGCGACGGCGACGTCGTGATCGCGGCGATCACCAGCTGCACCAACACCTCGAACCCCAGCGTGCTGGTCGCCGCCGGCCTCGTCGCGCGCAAGGCGAACGCGCTCGGCCTCAAGCCCAAGCCCTGGGTCAAGACGTCGCTCGCCCCCGGCAGCCAGGTCGTCACCGACTATCTCAACAAGGCGGGGCTCAGCCAGGACCTCGACGCGATCGGCTTCAACCTCGTCGGGTACGGCTGCACGACCTGCATCGGCAATTCGGGCCCGCTGCCCGGCCCGATCTCGGCCGCGATCAACGAGAACGACCTCGTCGCCGCCTCGGTCCTGTCGGGCAACCGCAACTTCGAAGGGCGCGTGTCGCCCGACGTGCGCGCCAACTTCCTCGCCAGCCCGCCGCTCGTCGTCGCCTATGCGCTGAAGGGCACGGTGACGCAGGACATGGCCGAAACCCCGCTCGGCCAGGGCAAGGACGGCCAGGACGTCTACCTGAAGGACGTGTGGCCGACCAACCAGGAGGTCGCCGACGTGATGGCGGCGAACATCGACGATGCGATGTTCCGCAGCCGCTACGGCAACGTCTATGCGGGCGACGAGAAGTGGCGCGCGATCGACGTCACCGGCTCGGCGACCTACAGCTGGCCCGCCGCCTCGACCTATGTCGCCAACCCGCCCTATTTCGAGGGCATGGAGATGACGCCGAAGCCGGTGACCGACATCATCGAGGCGAAGCCGCTGGCGATCCTCGGCGATTCGATCACCACCGACCCCATCAGCCCGGCGGGCTCGATCAAGGCGGACAGCCCGGCCGGCAAGTGGCTGATGGAGCGGCAGGTCAGCCGCGCCGACTTCAACAGCTATGGCGCGCGCCGCGGCAACGACCATGTCATGGTCCGCGGCACCTTCGCCAACATCCGCATCAAGAACGAGATGGTGCCGGGCGTCGAAGGCGGCATGACCCAGTATCAGGGCGAAACCATGCCGATCTACGACGCGGCGATGCGCCACAAGGCGGACGGCACGCCGCTCGTCATCGTCGCGGGCAAGGAATATGGCACAGGCTCCAGCCGCGACTGGGCGGCGAAGGGCACCAACCTGCTCGGCGTGCGCGCGGTCATCACCGAAAGCTTCGAGCGTATCCACCGTTCGAACCTGGTCGGCATGGGCGTGCTGCCGCTCCAGTTCGCCGACGGCGTGACGCGCCAGACGCTGAAGCTCGACGGCACCGAGACGTTCACGATCACCGGCGTCGCGGCCCTGCGCCCGCGCCAGACCGTCGAGGTGAAGCTGACCCGCGCCGACGGCTCGACCGAGACGTTCGAGACGCGCTGCCGGATCGATACCGTCAACGAGCTCGAATATTTCCTCAACGGCGGCATCCTCCAGTACGTGCTGCGCAACCTCGCGGCGTAAGCGGCTGGACTGAGACGAAAAAGGAGGGGAGGTACCGCAAGGCGCCTCCCCTTTTCATATGCGAACCGTTCGCCTTCCCTCTCCCACCGGGAGAGGGTGGAAGCACCGAAGGCGCGGAAGGGTGAGGGTCACACACCGTTGGACGCACGGCAGCCTATCCCGCCGCGGCGCCGGCAAAAGACCCGCCCCACTGTCCTACACGCCGAAGCCCCTGCTACGCGCGATGCCATGACGCCGATCCAAGCCGTGATTGCGAGCGAAGCGAAGCAATCCCGGGCGTACCTGTCCGGTGCTGAAGCGCCTCACCACGCTCGCGATGGCGAGGCAACCGAACTGGGCTGGCAGGAAAACCGGCCCGCACGCTCTTTCTCACCGCAACCACGATCATCATCAACACGGAAACGATCAGACTGTATCGTTTCCGTTAAGGTGTCCGACTTGTCTAGGTTGCCCGCCCGCGCGATGCCCCGGCGCCACCATATGCTCGCCACATCTCACCCTATATTCGTGGCATGACCCGTCTTCCTCTCGCCCTGGCGCTCCTCGCCGCCTCCGCCACGCCTGCCCTCGCCCAGCGCAGCACCGCGGGCTGCACCGCGGCGACGCCGCATCGCGTGCTCGTCAGCATCCGCGGTCTGCGCGCCTCCAGCGGCGGCGTCCGCGTCCAATTGTACGACGAAGGCGGCTTCCTCGAAAAAGGCCGCTGGCTCGCCCGCGTCGAGGCACCCGCCGCCGGCCGTCGCAGCGTCGAGGTCTGCGTACCGGTGCCGCGACCCGGCATCTACGGCATCGCGGTCCGTCACGACGCCAATGCGAACGGCAAGTCCGATGGCGGCGACGGGGGCGCCTTCTCGCGCGATCCCAAACTGTCGCTGCTGCGGCTGAAGCCCGCCTTCGCGCAGGTGGCGGTACCGCTCGCCGCCGGCACCAGCCGCGTCGCCGTGACGATGAACTACCGCCACGGCCTGAGCGTCGGCCCGGAGAGCTGACGCTTTACCCGTCCTCCGTGGTGAGATAGCCAGCGGACGGGAGGATTAAATATGATGAATTGGCTTATCCGCGCCGCCGCGTTCGCGGTGCTGCCGCTGGCGATCGGCACCGCGCAGGCGCAGGACCAGTTCGTCGATCCCAACACGATGCGACCGTCGCTCGATCCGGCGCGCACCGCCAACGGCCTCGCCCTCACCCCGCCGATGGGGTGGAACAGTTGGAACCGGTTCGGCTGCCGGATCGACGAGGCGACCGTGCGCGCCATGGCCGATGCGATCGCCGCCAACGGCATGAAGGCGGCAGGCTATCGCTATGTCGTCATCGACGATTGCTGGCACGGCGCGCGCGATGCGGACGGCTTCATCACCGCGGACGCGCAGAAGTTTCCCTCGGGGATCAAGGCACTGGCCGATTACGTCCACGCCCGCGGCCTCAAGTTCGGCATCTATTCCGATGCCGGCGCCAAGACCTGCGGCGGCAAGCCGGGCAGCCAGGGCCATGAATATCAGGACGCGCTCACCTATGCCCGCTGGGGGGTCGACTACCTGAAGTACGACTGGTGCTCGACCGGCGTGCGCAACGCGGAAGAGGCCTATGCGCTGATGGCCGATGCGATCAAGGCGTCGGGCCGCCCGATGGTGCTGGCGATCTGCGACTGGGGCAACAACCGGCCATGGGAATGGGGCGCGAAGATCGGCAACCTCTGGCGCACCACCTCGGATATCCGCGACGCATGGGCCGGCCGCGAGAAATGGTCGATCGGCATGACCGACATCGTCGACCTCAACGAGCGGCTCTATCCCTTTGCGGGCCCCGGCCATTGGAACGACCCCGACATGCTGGAGGTCGGCAACGGCGGAATGACGCCGACCGAATATCGCAGCCACTTCAGCCTGTGGGCGATGATGGCCGCACCGCTGATCGCCGGCAACGACATCGCCAAGATGGACGCCGATACGCGCGCGATCCTGCTGAATGCGGAGGTGATCGCGGTCGACCAGGACCCCCTCGGCCGCCAGGGCCGGCGCATCCGCGACGACGGCGACCTGGAGGTGTGGGCACGGCCGCTGTCGGACGGGAGCCAGGCGGTGCTATTGTTCAACCGCTCCGGGGCCCCTGCTTCGATCGCCGTTACGTGGCCGGAGATCGGGCTCACCGCGCGGGTGAAGGCGGAGGTGCGCGACCTGTGGGCGCATCGCAGCCTGGGGCGAAAGGCGGGCCGCTTCACCGCCACCGTGCCGTCGCATGGCGTGGTGATGGTGCGCATCACCCCCTGAGCGCCCGCCCCGCCACCGCGTCGAGCTTGGCGACCAGCGCCGCATCGCGGGCGCCCTTCGCGGTGATGAGCGCGGCGTCCAGACACGTGTCGATCGGCGAGGCCGTCCGCACCGGCGGCAGTGCGCGCAGCAGCCGCATCACCAGCGCCCGCGCCTTGGCGGCATTCGCCGAAACCTGCGCCAGCACCTGCGCGACGTCGACCGGGGCGTCGTCCTCCCGCCAGCAGTCGTAATCGGTCACCATGCCGACCAGCGCGTAGGGCAGTTCCGCCTCGCGGGCGAGCTTCGCCTCGGGCATCGCGGTCATGCCGATGACGTGGCAGCCCCATTGGCGGTAGAGCAGGCTTTCGGCGCGGGTCGAGAATTGCGGCCCCTCCATCGCCAGATAGGTGCCGCCGCGCGTCGCCTCCTCGGCCGCGTCGGCGACCAGAGTGGACAGGCGCGCGCAGACCGGATCCGCCATCGATACGTGCGCGACGCAGCCGGTACCGAAGAAGCTCGACGGTCGCCCCCTGGTGCGGTCGACGAATTGGTCGACGATCGTGAAGCTGCCCGGTGGCCGCTCCTCCACGAGCGAGCCCACCGACGAGATCGCGAGGACATCGGTGACGCCCAGGCGTTTCAGCGCATCGATGTTCGCGCGCGCGTCGATCGCTTCCGGGCTGATCCGGTGGCCGCGCCCGTGCCGGGGGAGGAAGGACACGGCGGCATGGCCGACGCGGCCGGTGAAGATCGCATCGGACGGCGTCCCCCACGGGCTCGCGACCTCGATCCAGCGGCCGTCCTCGATTCCCCCGACATCGTACAGGCCGGAGCCGCCGATGACGCCGAGATGCCAGCCGCTCACGCCGGCGCGATCACCGCCCGGCGGCGGGCGTAGAGGGCGTAGACGAGCAGGCCGAGCGCGTTCCAGCCGACGAAGGCGATCTGCGTCACCGCCTGCAAGCTGGTGAAAAGATAGCAGCAGCCGAGGATCGCCAGCGGCGCCACCACCCATGCGAGCGGCGTCCGGAACGGCCGCCGCGCGGCGGGATCGCGCCGCCGCAGCACCAGCACGCACGCCGCCACCGCCACGAACGCGCACAGCGTGCCGGCGTTGGCGAGGCTGGCGATGACGTCGAGCGGCGCGAGGCCGGCGATTATCGCGACGAACACGGCGGTGACCGCGGTGATCCGCGCCGGCGTGCCGCGCGGACTGACCTTGGCGAGGCCGGCGGGCAGGAAGCCGTCACGCGCCATGACGAGAAAGATGCGGCTCTGGCCGTAGAGGAAGGCGAGCAGCACCGTGGGCAGCGCGATCGCGGCAGCGGCGGCGACGATCGTCGCGATGCCGCCCTGGCCCAGTTCGCGCAGGATCAGCGCGAGCGGTTCGGGGCTCTTGCCGAAGCTCACATAGCTCACCGCGCCGACCGCGGTCGCGGCGACGATCATGTAGATGGCGGTGCAGGCGAGCATCGACCCGACGATGCCGATCGCAAGATCGCGTTCGGGCTTCTTCGCCTCTTCCGCCGCGGTCGAGATCGCGTCGAAGCCGTAGAAGGCGAAGAAGATGATCGCCGCGGCGCCCATCACGCCGTATTTGACGCCGCCCGCGCCCGCCGGGCTGCCGTAGCCGTAGGGTGCGAAGGGTTGGAGGTTCGCGGCGTCGAAATGCGGCAGCGCGACGCCGACGAACAGTGCCAGCGTGACGATCTTGAGCACCACCAGCGCGGTGTTGATCCGCGCGCTTTCGCGCGTGCCGAGCATCAGCAGCCCGGCGACGACCGCGATGATCGCCACCGCGGGCAGGTTGACGACGCCGCCGAGGCCGGGACCGTTGGCGAGCGCCGCCGGCACGACGATCCCAAGCCCCTTGAGGAAGCCGACGGCATAGCCGGACCAGCCCACCGCGACGGTCGAGACGACCAGCGAATATTCGAGGATCAGGCTCCAGCCGACGACCCAGGCGATCACCTCGCCGAGCACGGCGTAGCTATAGGTATAGGCCGATCCCGACGCCGGGATCATCGTCGCCATCTCGGCATAGCAGAGCGCCGCACAGGCGCAGATCGCGCCCGCCACCACGAAGGACAGGATCACCGCCGGCCCGGCGCGGTCGGCGCCAACGCCGATCAGCGTCAGGATGCCGGTGCCGACGATCGCGCCGACGCCCAGCGCCACCAGATGCGGCCAGCCGAGCGTGCGCGCGAGCTGCTGTCCCGGCGGCTGCGGCGTGATGATCTTGCGGCGGAACAAACTCATGCGACCCCCTCTGTATCTTGGCGGAGGGTATAGGCCGGCGCGGGCGATGTGGGTAGCGTCGCCCGCTCACCCTCACCCTGCGGCCGCACCGCGGTCTTTTCTCTCTCCTTAAGGGAGAGGGAGGGAGCGGCGAAGCCGCGGAAGGGTGAGGGTGATGTACCGCTAGAACCGCCGCGCGATCCCGGCGGACACCTCCAGATCGGGCGTGTCGCGGTTGAGGCCGGCGATGCCGAACAGGTCGAGCTGCCAGTCGTCCTGCGGCTGCCATGCGATCGACAGCGCCGTGCGCGCGCGGGTGGTGTGGTCGCCCGGCTCGTCGTCCCGGACCACCTGCGCCTCCGCGCCCAGCGACACCGCCTTGCTCATCTTGACCGTGACGCCGCCGGCGCTGCCGTAGCGCAGGTGGTGGCCCGACCCGCCCTCGTCCGGCAGCGCGCGCAGCGACGGCGTCGCGTCGAGCTGCACCGTCTCGGACAGGTCGTAGGAGACGGGCACCAGCAGATTGTAGCCGAAGCCGCCCGCGCCGATCGGCTCGCGCCCGACGGGCAGGCTGACCGACGGCAGCAGCGCGACGGAAAAGCCGTCGCCGTCCGGGTTGAGCAGCGATGCCTTGAGGCCGATCACCGCGTCGCCGACGCGATCGGCCCGGTCGATCGCGCCGCTCGCCGTGTCGCGCACCCGCTCATGGCCGAACGGCTCCCAACTGGCGCGCAACTCCATACGATCGCTGACGCCGACGCGCACCAGCGTCTCGCCGATCGTGATCGTGTCGGTGCGGCTGTCGGGCTGGCGATCCAGCGTCCAGTCGATCACGCTCGTCTCGACCGACACGCGGCCCCTGTCGACGACGCAGGCGGGCGTATCGAGCCCCGGCCGTTCGGGACAATAGTCGCGCTGCTGTGCCGCGGCGGGCGCGGCGACCAAAACGGCCGCGACGCCGATCGCGAGCCGTCTCATCGCAGGCGCACCCAGGTCGGCGCATGATCGCTCGCCTTTTCGCGGCCGCGATAGGCCTTGTCGACGCCAGCATCGACCAGCCGGTCGGCGACCGCGGGGCTGAGCAGCAGGTGATCGATGCGGAACCCCGCATCGCGCTGCCAGGCGCCGGCCTGATAGTCCCAGAAGGTCCACACGCCCCCCGTCGGCTTGCGCGTGCGCAGCGCGTCGGTCCACCCCTGCGCGAGCAGCCGGCGATAGGCGGCGCGCGATTCGGGTTGCATCAGCGCATCGTCCGCCATCGCGCGGACCGAGAAGGTATCGTCATCGTTCGGGATGACGTTATAGTCGCCCATCAGGATCGCCGGGACCTCGGCATCGAGCAGCGCCCGCGCGCGGGCCGCGAGGCGCTCCATCCAGCGCAGCTTGTAGTCGAACTTCGGCCCCGGCTGCGGATTGCCGTTGGGCAGGTAGATCGATGCGACGACCAGCCCCTCCACCGCGCATTCGAGATAGCGGCTGTGCTCGTCCTCGGGCTCGCCTTCCAGCCCGCGTTGCAACTCGATCGGGGTCGCGCCCTTCGCGAGTACCGCGACGCCGTTGAACCCCTTTTGCCCGTGCCACACCGCGCCATAACCGGCGCCCTCGATATCGGCGATCGGGAAGGTGTCGTCGCTCGACTTCAGCTCCTGCAGGCAGACCACGTCGGGCTGCTCTTCGGCGAGATATTCGAGCAGTCGCGGCAGCCGTGCCTTGATGCCGTTGACGTTATAGGTGACGAGCTTCACGCGGTCAGATCGCGAAGCTCGACCCGCAGCCGCAGCCCGAGGCGGCATTGGGATTGTCGACCCGGAACGCCGCGCCGCCGAGCGATTCGACGTAGTCGACCTGGCACCCACGGACGAGATCGAGGCTGACGCTGTCGACGACCAGCCGCACGCCATCGGTTTCTGCGACGGCGTCGTCGTTCTCGGCGGCGTCGGCGAAACCGAATTTGTATTGGAAACCGGAACAGCCACCGCCGTCGACCGACAGGCGCAAAATGGCGGGCTTGTTCTGCTTGCCCGCGATCGCCGCGACGCGCGCGGCGGCGGCGGGGGTGAGCATGATGTCGGGGGCTAAGGTGGCCATGTCAGGGAGATAGGCGCGGCGGGCGGTGGGGGCAACGGGCGATGGACCCTCCCCTTTTCCATTCGTCATCCCCGCGCAGGCGGGGATCCATAACCACCGGAATCAACGATGGAGCCGCAAGGCTAGCCATTCTGGATCCCCGCCTCCGCGGGGATGACACCAGAAAAGATCGTGGGCCGCCTTACGCTCGATCAATCCTGCGCGGCGGGTCCGTCGGTCGACACGGGGATCGCGTGCACCGCCCGGTCCTGCGCGGCGAGCAGATAGTCGGCGGTGGTGAGGAACGGGATCGGGTTCACCGCATGACCGTCGATACGCACCTCATAATGAAGGTGCGGGCCGGTCGAGCGGCCGGTCGAGCCCATCAGCGCGATCAACTGGCCGCGCGTCACCCGCGCGCCATCGGCGACGAGGATCTTGGACAGGTGGCCGTAGCGGGTGGCGATGCCCTTGCCGTGATTGATCTCGACCATGTTGCCGTAGCCGCCGAGGCGCGCGGCATGATCGACGATCCCGTCGGCCGTCGCGTAGATCGGCGTACCGACCGGAC
>JBKBTU010000609.1:0-560 GCA_046290715.1 Sphingomonas sp.
TGGCAGCCGGCCGGGCTGACCGAAGCGATTGCGCAATCGGAGGGCTGGACGTTCGGCATCGCTTGACGCAAAGGAGCGCCATCCAGACGCGGACTGTGCACGCCTGCCAGCCCGCCGCGCCGGTTTAGCTCAGCTGGTAGAGCAGCGGTTTTGTAAACCGAAGGTCGCGGGTTCGATCCCTGCAACCGGCACCATCCCGACACGGGTTGCGGTGGAACACTCGCTTTGCAGGCGTCGTCTAGGCGCTGCGCGATGGTCGATGGACGTCTGGGCCAACTCCAGCGGGCTCCGGACCGGCTGTCGCGCCGCAACGGCGCGGACACCGCACTTTCCCCCTCGCCTTTCGCGCGTGCGTCGCTAAACATCGACGCCAGCTGACAACGTTATCAGGAGAGGCGCATTGGCCGCACCCGTCATGGACATGAGCCCGACCGACCCGAATTCGGGCGATCCGGGCACGCAGGGGGTGAATGCCCCGGACCTTCAGGTCTTCGTCTTTGCACTGTTTTTCATTTTCGGCGGCATCACGTCGCTGAACGACGTGCTGATCCCGATGCTCA
>JBKBTU010000610.1:0-558 GCA_046290715.1 Sphingomonas sp.
TTCCTCGCGCTGGCGCTCGGGGTGCCGCCCAAGCGATCGACATCCGCGCTCGGCGTCTTTCTCTCGATCGTGATGATCGTCACTTATCACAAGATCAACGAATATGCCCAATCGATCGGTAGCCTGGGACGGATCGACCCGCTGGTCGCGCTGTGGGGACCGTTTCTGATCTTCGCCGCCCTGGTCTTCTGGATGTACTACACCATCGCCTTCGTGCCCGGGGGCCAGCCGATCGGCGCGCTCGAGAAATTCTTTGCCAAGGCGTGGAAGTCGGTGGCGAAATATCTGCCCGGTCGGCGCAAGCGGAAGGCGGCGGCATGATCCACGCACTGACCGATTTCTTCCCGTCCAGAACCGTGTCGCTCTACATGGCGCGGTCGTTCCTCATCAACACCTTCGCGTTCCTGATCGGCTTGGTACTGATCCTCCAGACGCTCGATTTGCTCAGCGAATCCGGTCGCATCCTCGCCTATCCGGGCAATGGCGATGCGCAGGTCTGGAAATATGTCAGCCTGCGCGTGCCGCAGATCATCGCGACCTTCCTGCCCTTTTCGGTAC
>JBKBTU010000611.1:0-556 GCA_046290715.1 Sphingomonas sp.
ATGCGCCGGCCTGCGACGCCCGCGGGCGGCCGGGCATCGGCGCGCGCAACGGCGCGGTCGGCGCCGTCCTGCTCGCCACCGCCTTCCTGGTCGGCGTGCGCTGGGGGCCGACCGGGCTCGCGTGGAGCTGGATCGCCGCCTATCCGCTCTACCTGGCGATCAGCAGCTGGCGCTCGCTCCCGGTGATCGGCGTATCGCCGCGCGCGCTCGCCGAAGCGATCGCACCCTCCGCACTCGCCGCAATCGCGATGGCGCTGGTCGTGATGCTCGCCGATCGCGCGCTGCCGCCGTTGCCCGCGCCGGCGCGGCTGGCGGCCCTGGTCGCGGTCGGTGCCGCGACGTATGGCATCTGGCTCGCGCTGTTCGCCCGCGCGACGGTGCGCGAACTCGTCGCTCTGGTCGCCAAGCGGCCGCTTCCCGCCTAACCCTGCTGAATATAGTCGCGCATCGCCGTCGCGTCGGCCTCGATCCGGTCGATCCGGTATTTGACGAGATCGCCGATCGAGACGAAGCCGATCAGCGCATCGCCGTCCACCACCGGCAGATGCCGGATGCG
>JBKBTU010000612.1:0-555 GCA_046290715.1 Sphingomonas sp.
GATGGACGAGCCGGCCAAGAACGAGATCAGCCACCGCGGCGACGCCTTCCGCCAGATGGTCGCGGCAGTGTTCTGATCGGCGTAGTGGCGAGCCGAATAAGAAGCCTTCGGGACCTGGCCCAACATTTCGACCACCGTCACCCCGGACTTGATCCGGGGTCCCGCTGCCTTCTTCTGCCCCGTCCAGGAATCAGAATCTCGGATCAGGTCCGGGATGACAGTGCGTTGACCAGCCGCAAAGCTAGGAGCAGAAGATGCACATGCCGGTTCTCGTCTACCTCGCCGTCGCCGCGCTGATCGCAATCGTCGGCTTCGTCATTGCGCAGGTCGTGCCCGGCGCGGGCGTGCCGTTCGTGATCTTCGTGTCGCTGATCTGGACCGGCTATTCCGCCCGCCGCGCGCAGGATCGCGCGCGCTAGCTCACTCCGCGGCCAACGCCTGCGCGGGCTGATCCGCCACCACCCGGATCATCCGCTCGCTGGGGTCGATCGGGTCGAGGAAGAACGCGCCCGCATCGCGGTTGGCGGTCAGCCAAGCGACATGCGCCGCGCTGAT
>JBKBTU010000613.1:0-554 GCA_046290715.1 Sphingomonas sp.
ACCGGCGCGAGGTTGAACATCGTGTAGAAGGTCGCGACCTCGTAGATGCGCATATAGGCGACGCCGAGCTGACGCGCGACGAACTCGATCACCGGCACCGGCAGCCAGCCTTGCGTCTGCGTCTCCGCACCGACCTGACGCTGCGCCAGATCGAGGAACGGGATTGAGCAGGACTGTTCGCGGCCCTTGGGATAGCGCGCGAGGATCTCGTTCGCCTTCTTCTGGTTCTCGTCGGTCCAGGCGAAATTGCCCCAGCGGGCGCGGACTTCCGCCTCGTCGGGGATGTTGGGAGCGTCAGCCATTAGCGGTCACATTCACCAAAAACGATGTCCATCGCGCCCAGGATCGCGGTCGTGTCGGCCAGCATGTGCCCCTTGGACATGAATTCCATGGCCTGCAAATGGCTGAACGCGGTCGGGCGGATCTTGCAGCGATAGGGTTTGTTCGATCCGTCGGAGACGAGATACACGCCGAATTCGCCCTTGGGGCTTTCGGTCGCGACATACACCTCACCGGCGGGGACGTGATACCCTTCGGTATAGAGTTTGAAGTGG
>JBKBTU010000614.1:0-554 GCA_046290715.1 Sphingomonas sp.
GTTCTTCTGGCGTGAAGGCGTAGCGCGCGATTCGCTCGGGCTCGGCATCGGCGAGCAGGTCGGGGGCGATCTTGGGCCGCTCATTCTCGACCACCCAGGTGCCGGCGATCAGGTCGCCCGCGCGGAGCCGGTCGCGGTTGAACAGCGGAAACAGCATGAAGATCGCGGTCCAGCCAAAGCCGAAGAGCGTGAGCCAACGGCTGCTGAACCCCTCGGCCTGTGCCGCGAGCAGGAACAGCAGCGGCAGGAATACCTCGATCTCGCGCGTCAGGTTGCGGGCGAGCACTGCGCCACCGGTGAGCCGGCCACCGTCGCGCGCAACGACCCGCAGCTTGAGCGCGCGCTTGCCCAGCGTCGCCGCGCGCCCGCCGCTTTCGAACAGGGTGAAGTAGAAGTTGCGGAGCAGAAAGAAGCCGAGCAGCCACAGGATCGCCGCGACGCTGGCCGATTGCTGGCGCGTCAGCAGACCGACCGCAGCGATCGTGAGCGCGATCAGTGCAGCCAGCATGATCGCGGCGTCGATCGTGAATGCCGCCGCGCGCGACCCCGCGCTG
>JBKBTU010000615.1:0-553 GCA_046290715.1 Sphingomonas sp.
CGTGCGGATGCCCGTTTCGCGCGGCTGTACGGCGTCGACCCGGCGGTCGCTCAGGAAGGCGGGCCGGTCGAGTTGTTCTTTCGCCAGGTTCATCCCGACGATGCACCCCGCGCGCGCGCGGCGATCGACGCGGCAATCCGCACCGGCGAGCGGCTGGCGATCGAATATCGCCTGGTGGATGCCGCCGGCCGAATCCGATGGGTCACCGCCCAGGGCCGGTGCAGCCACGATGCAACCGGTCGCCCGGTCCGCTTCCCGGGCGTCAGCTCCGATGTCACCGAGGGCCGGGAGGCCGAAGAGGCGGCGCGCCGGACCGCAGCCGATCTAGAGGCGCTGACCCACGACCAGACGTTCCTGTTCGACCTCGCCAGCCGCCAGCGCGCGCTCGATACGCCGGACGCAATCATGCGGTTGAGCGCCGGAGCGCTCGCCGAGCGGCTCGGCATCGACCGGGTCGGATTCTATCGCGTGCTCGGCGAGGGGGCGGTCGAATTCGGAGCCTGCGTCACGAACGGCCTGCTGCCCGCGCTGGATGGCTCCGTCCGCATCGACA
>JBKBTU010000616.1:0-552 GCA_046290715.1 Sphingomonas sp.
GCAAAACGGGTATCCCTTCGCCGAAGTCGGGCAGCGCGATATCCTGCTCGATGAGGCGACACGCACGGGCGACTACACCTTGCCGGTGACGATCGGACCGCGCGGCCGGTTCGGCGCTATCCGGACCGAGGGCGACGCAGTGTTCGCGCCCGGCCATATCGATGTGCTCACGCGCTTCGACCGCGCCGACCTGTACGACAGCCGCAAGGTCGACGACCTGCGCGACGCGCTGATCGCAACCAGCCTGTTTTCGACCGTGTCGGTCGAGCCGGTAAAGACCGGGCAGACCAACCCCGACGGGACCGAGGCGGTCGACCTGCTCGTGCGGCAGGTCAAGGGGCCGCCGCGCACACTGGCGGCCGAGGGCGGTTACAGCACCGGCCAAGGTGTCCGGGCGGAGGTCAGCTGGACGCATCGCAACCTGTTCCCGCCCGAAGGCGCGCTGATCCTCACCGGTATCGCAGGAACGCAGGAACAGGGCGCTTCGGCAACGTTCCGCCGCTCCAACGCCGGTCGCCGCGACCGGACCTTCCAGGTCATCGCCTCGGCGCT
>JBKBTU010000617.1:0-552 GCA_046290715.1 Sphingomonas sp.
CGACAGGCCTGCGAACGCGTCGCCAGCCTGTGCTTCCATCGCACGGAAACGGCGTTCGAATTTGGCGTTCGCTGCGCGCAGGGCCGCCTCCGGATCGATGCCGAGCTTGCGCGACCAATTGACCGTGGCGAAGAGCAGGTCGCCGATTTCCTCCGCGCGATGGTCGTCGCTGGTCGCGCTCTCGACCTCGGCCAGTTCCTCGTCGATCTTGGCGCGGGCATCCGCCGGGTCGGTCCAGTCGAACCCGGTGCGCGCCGCGCGCTTTTGCAGCTTTTCGGCGCGGGTGAGGGCGGGGAGGCCGATCGCGACCCCGTCGAGCGCCCCGCTTGTCCCCTTGCTCCCCCGCTCTTCGGCCTTGATTTGTTCCCACAGGTGATGACCGCCATGTTCGGCGCCGCGGAAAATGTGCGGGTGGCGGCGCTCCATCTTGTCGCAGATGCCGGCGATGACGTCGGACAGGTCGAACGCGCCGAGTTCCTGCGCCATGCGGCTATGGAAGATCACCTGAAGCAGCAGGTCGCCAAGCTCGTCCTTGAGATCGGCCAGGTCGTT
>JBKBTU010000618.1:0-552 GCA_046290715.1 Sphingomonas sp.
CAGGGTGACATCGCCGAGCATGGTGATGACGCGGCGATTGATATCGTACACGCCATATTGCGCGCGCGCGGTCTGGTCCGGGCGCGAGATCGTGACCCCGCCCGACGCATCGAAGCGCGTCGCGGCGGGCGAGCCGTCGATCACCTGGCCGCTATAGGACACGGTCACGCGCGCGGCGTTGAGCGTCAGGTTCGCCTGCGTGATCTTGACCCCGCCGGACAGAATCGCGCGGTTTGCGCGGTCGTCGAGCTCGATGCTCTGCGCATCGAAATCGATCGGCGCGCTCGAATCGTGGCGCGATTGCCCGACCGCCGTGCCGCCGATCAGGGCGGTGGTGAAAAGGGCCGCAGAGGCGGCGATCAGCAGGGGGCGGGGCGCGCGAGCCATGATGTCACCTATTTGCGCGCTTGGGATCGATCCGCAAGCGGGCATTGCCCTCTATTTTTACGGTCCGCTTGTCGAGATCGGCGGTCATCTTGTCGCCGCTGAAGTTACCGAGCGGCGTTCTTCCCGACACGCTGCCGGTTCCGGTCAACTGGCGTGACTTGAGAT
>JBKBTU010000061.1:0-12048 GCA_046290715.1 Sphingomonas sp.
AGATGTCGCTTTGAGTGCCGGGATGACGCGACGGGAGCGCAGGCGCCGAAAACCGAACACCGTTTCGAACCTAGCCGATCCAGGCGTTCTCGATGTGTCGCGGCCGGGTGCCGGGGGCGAGCAGGATCACGTCGATGCGGATGTCGTCATTCGGGCCGGCATAGCGCGGCATCAGCATCTCCGCCGCCGCAGCGACGCGGGCGAGGCGGCGTTCGTCGATCGCGAAGGCGAGCTCGGCGGCGCTCGCCCGCGTCTTGACCTCGACGAACGCGATCAGGCTGCCGCGCCGTGCGACGAGGTCGACCTCGCCCGCGAGCGTGCGGACGCGGCGGTCGAGGATGCTCCAGCCCTTCAGGCGCAGCCACCACGCCGCCAGCCGCTCGCCGCGCCGGCCGGCGCTGTCCGCGGCGCGGCGGGCATCGGTGGTGGGGCGGCGGGTTGGGCGGGACACGCGAGAGATCGGTTCAGCCGAGCCATTCGAAGGCGATGGGTACGGGGATGGCGAGAGCATTGTGGACGGGGCAGGCATGCGCCGCCGCCTCCAGTCGCGTGCGCTGCCGAGGATCGAATGCGCCGGGAACCCGCACCGTCACGGCCATGCGCGCGATCCGTCTAGGGGCGTCTGCCATCTCCTTCGTCACGACGGCGGTGGCGCCGGCAAGGTCCCTGTCGATTGCCTGCGCGGCGATGGCCATGATGCTGAGAATGCAGCCGCCGAGCGACATCGCCAGCAGATCGCTAGGCGAGGCGTGCTCCCCCCGGCCGCCGAGATCCTTGGAGGCATCGGTGAGCACGTGCGTGCCGGATGCGTCATGTTCCGATCTGCACCGCAGCCCGCCTTCGTAGGTCACTCGCGTATCGACCATGGCCGTATCGATCCTGTCGCTATCCTCGGACGTCGGCAGTCATACCGATATGGACCTTTCGGTGCCAGCCTGATGCGCTACGCCTCGCCCTTCATCGCCAGCGCGCGTGCATACAGCGCCTTGCGGTCGAGACCGAACGCCTTGGCGACTTCGCCGGCCGCCTTGGCGACGGGCAGGCGGGTGAGCGCTTCGGCGAGTGCGGCGTCGGCGTCCTCTGGTCTGGCCGGCGGCGCTTCGCCCGGCGGCGCGACGACAATCGCGATCTCGCCCTTGGGAGGCGCATCGGCGTAGCGGGCGGCGAGCGCCGACAGGGTGCCGGTGACCGCTTCCTCGAAGCGCTTGGTGATCTCGCGCGTCACCGCCGCCTCGCGGTCGCCGAGGCCCTCGGCGAGCGCGGACAGGCAGGCGGCGAGGCGCGGACCGGATTCGTAGAGGACCAAAGTTGCGCGGATCGCGGCGATCTCCGCGATCGCCTGCGACCGCGCATGCGCCTTGCTCGGCAGGAAGCCGCAGAAGAGGAAGCGATCGGTCGGCAGCCCCGCCAGCGTCAGCGCGGCGACCGCGGCGCAGGGGCCGGGGATCGTCACCACCATATGGCCGGCGGCGCGCGCGTCGCGGACCAGCTTGTAGCCGGGATCGGAGATCAGCGGCGTGCCGGCGTCGGAGACGAGCGCCACCGCTTCCTGGCCCATCCGCGCGATCAGCCCGGGCCGGACGCCTTCGGCATTATGGTCGTGATAGGGCAGCATCGGGCGCTTGGCGCCGATGTGGCGGAGCAGGCCGGCGGTGACGCGGCTGTCCTCCACCGCTATGACGTCGGCGCGCGACAGGATATCGGCGGCGCGCGGCGATAGGTCAGCAAGATTGCCGATCGGCGTCGCGACGATATAGAGTCCGGGTGCGAGAGGTTCGGTAATGGCCACGGGGGACGTCATGGCAGAGGCAGCGACTTTTGGACAGCGGTGGGGCGCGGTACGGCGCTGGACCGCGCTCGTCGCAGCGGCGATGCTCGCGGCCTGTTCCACCGTGGTGCCGCGCGGGCCGGTCGAGGCGCCGACCCGGCCGACCCGCCCGCAGGCGCAGCGGCCCGAGCCGGTCGAGACCGGACTGCCGCGCGACGCGCAGCGCAACCGCGTCGCGCTGCTGGTGCCGCTGTCGGGCGGCAACGCGGGCGTCGGCCGCTCGATCGCCAATGCGACGATGCTGGCGGTGCTCGACACCGGCACGGACAAGGTGCGCATCACCAATTACGATACCGCGACCGGCGCCGCCGCCGCCGCGCAGCGCGCGATCGCCGAGGGCGCGCAGCTGATCCTGGGGCCGCTGCTGTCCGAGGATGTGCGCGCCGTCGCGCCGATCGCGCGCGCGGCGGGCGTGCCGGTGCTGAGCTTCTCGAACGATGCGTCGGTGGCGGGCAACGGCGTCTATCTGATGGGCTATGCGCCCGCGCAGTCGATCGACCGCGTCGTGCAATATGCGCGCAGCCGCGGGGTCACCAGCTTCGCCGGGCTGATCCCCAACGGCCTCTACGGCGAGCGCGCGTCGACCGCCTTCCTGCGATCTGTCGAGGGGGCGGGCGGATCGGTCGTCTCGCTGCAGACCTATGGCCGGACCGCGGGCGGCATCGCCGGCGCGGTGACGCGCTTGAACGCCAAGGCGCCCTATGGCGCGGTGCTGGTCGCCGATGCCGGCACGAACGCGGCAGTCGCGGCGCCGCTGGTCAAGCGCGGCAGCGGTGCGTCGACGCGCCTGCTCGGCACCGAATTGTGGAATTCGGAAAGCAACCTCGCCGCCAAGCCGGCGCTCAACGGCGCCTGGTTCGCGAGCGTCGGCAACACGCTCTACCGGCAATATGCCGCAAAGTATCGCAGCCGCTACAGCGCGTCGCCGTACCGGCTGTCGAGCCTGGGCTATGACGCGGTACTGCTGACGGTGCGGATCGCGCGCGACTGGCCGGTCGGGCGGCGTTTCCCCGAAAACCGGCTGCGCGACGGCGACGGCTTTGCCGGGATCGACGGTGCCTTCCGCTTCGGCCGCGACGGCATCGCCGAGCGCGCGCTGGAGGTGCAGGAGATCCAGAACGGCACGACTGTCACCGTATCGCCGGCCCCGGCCGGGTTCGGGGGGTAGGTCCTCCCTCGCTCAGGCAGGAAGGAGCGGCGCGTCGAGCACCACCAGCGGCAGGATCGCGTCGAGCAGCAGCGCGCCTGCCTCGGTGACGCGCAGGCGGTCGCCCTCGTGCGCGATCAGCCCCTGGGCCGCGAGCCGCGCGACCTGCGGCCAGTCGATCGGCGCGGTGCCGCCGGCCACTGACGCGACATGGGCAAGGTCGACGCCCTCGGCGAGGCGCAGCCCCATCACCAGCGCCTCGCTCGCGCGGTCGTGCGGGGCGAGCGGCTCCTCGATCTGAAGCCCGTGGCCGTTGCGCGCCACCGCGGCGAGCCAGTTCTCGGGCTTCTTGTGGCGCTGCGTGGCGAGGCCGTCGCGGCGGCCGTGCGCGCCGGGGCCGACGCCGGCATAGTCGCCGTAGCGCCAATAGGTGAGGTTGTGGCGGCTCTCCGCGCCCGGTCGCGCATGGTTCGACGTTTCGTAGGCGGGCAGGCCTGCCGCCGCGGTCATCGCCCGCGTCATCTCGAACAGGTCGGCGGCGGCGTCGCCGTCGGGAATGACGAGCCGGCCCTTGGCGGCCTCGGTCGCGAAGCGGGTGCCGGGTTCGATGGTCAATTGGTAGAGCGACAGATGCTCGGTGCCGAGCGCCAGCGCGCGCGCGAGCTCCGCCTGCCAAGCGGCGAGGCTCTGGTCGGGGAGCGCGTAGATGAGGTCGATGCTGACGCGGCCGAAATGGCGCTGCGCCGTGGCGAGCGCGCCCAGCCCCTCGGCGGCGTCGTGCGCGCGGTCGAGGAAGCGCAGCGCGCGATCGTCGAGCGCCTGCAAGCCCAGCGAGACGCGGTTGACCCCGGCGGCGGCGAGATCGGCGAAGCGCGCCGCCTCGACCGACGAGGGGTTCGCTTCCAGCGTGATCTCGATGTCGGCGGCGGGCGCCCAGTGCCTTTGCGCCGCGTCGAGGATCGCGGCGACGGTGGCGGGTGGCATCAGCGAGGGCGTGCCGCCGCCGAAGAAGATCGAGCCGAGCGTGCGCCCGGGCAGCGCGCGCGCCTCGTGCGCCAGGTCGGCGAGCAGCGCATCGCGCCACTGCTGCTGGTCGACATCGGCCCGGACATGGCTGTTGAAGTCGCAATAGGGGCATTTGGACACGCAGAACGGCCAGTGGACGTACAATGCGAGCGGCGACTTGTCGGAATCCATGATGCCGCCGATATGGCGGCGATGACCTGGAAACGCCACCGCTGGCTCGCCCCGTTGCTGCTGCTCGCCGCCTGCGCGCAGGGACCCGAGCGCGTCGTCGAGGCCCGCCCGGATTCCGGACCGGCGCCGCGCGGCTCGGTGCTGCTGCGCGAGGCGATGCTCGCCGGCCACAATCGCGCGCGCGGCGACGTCGGGTTGGCGCCGCTCGCCTGGAGCGATACGCTGGCCGCCTCGGCGCGCGCCTATGCCGAGACGATGGCGCGCACCGGGCGGTTCGAACATGCCGCGCAGTCGATGGGAATGGATCGCCAGGGCGAGAACCTGTGGACGGGCACCCGCAACGCCTATCGCTACGACGAGATGATCGGGCATTGGGTCGCGGAGCGCCGCGACTTCGTCAACCTGCCGGTCCCGCAGTTCAGCCGCACCGGCCGCTGGCAGGACGTCGGCCATTACGGCCAGATCGTCTCGCGCCGCACCACGGAGGTCGGCTGCGCGCTCGCCAGTAGCGCGACCGACGACTATCTCGTCTGCCGCTACGCGCCGCCGGGCAACGTGTTCGGCGAGCGGGTGTATTGATGCTCGGTGTGGATCAACGCGATGCCGCGCCCTCCGGCGATCAGCGCGCGGCGGTGGTGTAGGGGGTGTAGCGACGCCAGCCGAGCGTCGCGTAGAGCGCCTCGCCCATCGCGGTGGCGGTCAGGATCTGGCGGGCGCCGGCGGGCCGCGCGTCGCCCAGCGCCGCCATCAGCGCGCGGCCGAGGCCGCGGCGGCGGTGCGCCTCGGCGGTGACGATCCGGTCGTAGACGAAGATGCCGTCGAGATGGGCGCCATAGCCGCTCGCCGCCTCGCCGCCGTCCGCCGCCGCGATGACGACCTGCGTCACGTCGCCCGCGTCGTGGCGGGTCAGGCGATAGCCGCCGGGCAGCGGCTGCGCGGCGCTGGCGCCATCGGTCACCATCATGCAATTGGCGTCGGTGATCGCCCAGCCGGCGGGCAGCAGCGCGGCGAACGTCGCCGCGTCCGCGCACAGCTTCACGAAGACGCCCGGTTCGGCGATCGTCGCGAGTAGCGGCACGAGGCCCGGCCCCGCCTCGGCAAAGACGTAGCGCCGCCGCTCCGTCTCGCCGCCGGTGTCGACCCGCCAGCCACCGCTGTCGGCGACCGGCATCGGCAGGCCGCGCGCCAGCGAGCGGGCGGCGAGCCAGCCGCGGACCAGGCCGGGGTCGAGGCGCGGGTCGATCAGAGGACGGCCGCGACCAGCTGGCGGAAGGCGTCGGCGCGGTGGCTCACCGCATGCTTGGCGGCGGGGTCCATCTCGCCGAAGGTCTCGGTGCCGCCGACCGGCAGGAACATCGCGTCATAGCCGAAGCCGTTGGACCCGCGTGGCGGCCAGACGAGCGTGCCGTCGACGCGGCCTTCGAACCATTCGACATGGCCGTCGGGCCAGGCGAGCGCCAGCGCGCAGACGAAATGCGCGTCGCGCGGGCTGTCCGGCTCCTCGCCGAGACGATCCTCGACCAGGCGCATGGCGAGATCGAAGTCCTTGGCTTCACCCGCCCAGCGCGCCGAGAAGATGCCGGGGTCGCCGCCCAAGGCATCGACGCACAATCCGCTGTCGTCGGCGAGCGCGGGCAGGCCCGACAGGTCGGCGGCGATCCGCGCCTTCAGCTCGGCATTGGCGACGAAGGTCGTCCCCGTCTCTTCGGGCTCGGGCAGGTCGAGTTCGCCCGCCGACACGGGCTCGATGCCATAGGGGCCGAGCAGCTCGGCGATCTCGCGCACCTTGCCGGCATTGTGGCTGGCGATCACCAGCCGGCCGGGCGCGAGCTTGCGGATCGCCTGCCGGCCGTTGCCCCCTTCCTCGTCTGGGCCGCTCATCGGATCGCCCGGTCCTGTGCCGCGAAAATGTCCGCGCAGCCGATGCGGGCGAGGCGGAGCAGGCGGAGCAGCGCCTCCTCGTCGTAGGTGGCGTGTTCGGCGGTCGCCTGCGCCTCGGCGATGTTGCCGTTCTCGAGCAGCACGAAATTGCCGTCGGCGTCCGCACCCGAATCCTCGAGATAGTCGAGGTCGAGCACCGGCGTACCCTGATAGATGCCGCAGCTGACCGCGGCGACCTTCTGGCGGATCGGATCGACGGTGAGCTTGCCGTTGGCGAGCAGCGTGTTCACCGCGAGGCGCAGCGCGACCCAGGCGCCGGAGATCGCCGCGGTGCGCGTGCCGCCGTCGGCCTGGATGACGTCGCAGTCGAGCGTGATCTGGCGCTCGCCGAGCAGTTTCATGTCGACCACCGAGCGCAGGCTGCGGCCGATCAGGCGCTGAATTTCCTGCGTGCGACCGGATTGCTTGCCCTTGGCCGCTTCGCGGCTGCCGCGGGTGTGGGTGGCGCGCGGCAGCATGCCGTATTCGGCGGTGACCCAGCCTTCGCCCTTGCCGCGCAGGAACGGCGGCACGCGCTCTTCCAGGCTGGCGGTCACCAGCACCTTGGTGTCGCCGAAGCCGACCAGCACCGATCCTTCGGCGTGGCGGGTGAAGTTCGGCGTGATCGTGATTTCGCGCATCTGGTCGGGGGCGCGGCCGCTCGGGCGCATTCAACTCTCCTCAAGGTCCAATGCCCCATGCCCTAGACGGCGCTGCGTCGCCACGCCAGTAGGTGAGGGGATGGGAGAATGGGCATGCCTAGAGTGACGATGGTGCTGGCGACGATCGGCTTGGCCGGTTGCGCCGCGGTGGGCGCACCGCCGATCGGACAGCCGGTGGCGATCGAGAGCGAGACGATCCGCTACGAGACCGCGCCATGCTTCGGCACCTGTCCCGTCTACGCGGTGACGATCGCGCCCGACGGCAAGGGGACGTTCGAGGGGCAGCGCTTCACCGCGGTGACCGGCATCCGGGAATTCCAGGCAACGCCTGCCGCCTATCGCGCCTTCGCCGCCAAGCTCGCGCCTTATCGCCCGCGCGAGCCGGAGGCGCTGTATCAGATGGGTACGCCGCTGTGCGGTGGGCCGATGGTGTCCGACATGCCGAGCGTCGACGTCGTCTGGAGCGAGGCGAGCGGCGCCCGGCACCATCTCAATCTCTATTACGGCTGCGGGTCGCAGGCGATGCGCGAGGCCCTGCGATCGGCTCCGGACGCGCTGCCGATCGCGGCCTTTATCAAGCCGAGCGGCACGCCTAGATAATCGGCGCCATGGGACCGCCCGTCACCGAACTGACCGACCGCGCGCGCGATATCTTTCGCGCGGTCGTCGACGGCTATGTCGAGAGCGGCATGCCGGTGGGGTCGAAGACGATCGCGGCGGCCTCCGGCCTTCGGCTGTCGCCCGCGTCGATCCGCGGTGTGATGCAGGAGCTCGAGGAACTGGGGTTGCTCGCCAGCCCGCATACCAGCGCCGGGCGGGTGCCGACCGAGCGCGGCCTGCGCCTGTTCGTCGACGGGATGATGCAGGCGCTCGAACCCTCGGCCGAGGAACGCGCCGCGATCGAGGCGCGCGCCGGCCGCCACGGTCCGGTCGAGGAGGCGCTGGCGGCGACCACCGCCGCGCTGTCCGGCCTCTCCGCCTGCGCGGGGCTGGTGATGGTGCCCAAGCGCGAGCTGGCGCTGCGCTCGATCGGCTTCGTGCCACTGTCGCCGGTACAGGCGCTCGCGGTGCTGGTCAGCGAGGACGGATCGGTCGAGAACCGGGTGATCGACTTGCCCGCCGGCATGACGCCGTCCGCGCTCGTCGAGGCGGGCAATTACATGACCGCGACCCTCTCCGGCCTGACGCTCGCCGAGGCGCGGGCGCGGATCGGCCGGCAGCTGGCGGAGGGCGAGGCGGCGATCGACGGCGTCGCGCGCGCATTGGTCGAGGCGGGCCTCGCGGTATGGAGCGAGGACGGCACGCGGCGTCCCGTACTGATCGTGCGCGGGCAGGGGCGGTTGATCGATGCGGCGGCGGCCGCCGATCTCGACCGGGTGCGCGACCTGCTCGACGACCTCGAGGGCAAGCAGGAGATCGCCAACCTGCTCGACAGTGCGCGGGCCGGGGACGCGACCCGCATCTTCATCGGGGCCGAGAACAAATTGTTCGCGCTGTCCGGCTCGTCGGTGATCGCGCGGCCGTTCCGCGGAGCCGGCGGCCGGGTGGTCGGCGTGGTCGGCGTGATCGGCCCGACGCGGTTGAACTATGCGCGCGTCGTGCCCATGGTGGATTTCACGGCGGCAACGCTCGCCCGACTGATGGGCTGACAAACAGGGAATCGAATGACCGAAGAGACCAAGACCGGCGCGGACGACCTGCGTCACGAGACGGCGGAGGCTGCGCCCGAGGTGGCCGAGCACGATCGCGTCGCCGAACTCGAGAACCAGCTGGCCGAGGCGAAGCAGCAGACGCTGTACGCGCAGGCCGAGATTCAGAACGTCCGCCGCCGCAGCGAGAAGGAAGTGGCCGACGCGCGCAACTATGCGACGACCTCGTTCGCGCGCGACATCCTGTCGGTCGCCGACAATCTGTCGCGCGGCCTGTCGGCGATCCCGGCAGAGCTGCGTGGCGACGAGAAGCTGAAGGGCCTGGTCACCGGCCTCGAGGCGACGGGTCGCGAACTCGACAGCGTCTTCGCGCGCAACGGCATCACCAAGGTCGAGGCGATGGGCCAGCCGCTCGACCCCAACAAGCACCAGGCGATGCTCGAAGTGCCGAGCGATGCCGAGCCCGGCACGATCGTGCAGGAGATGCAGGCGGGCTATATGATCAAGGACCGCCTGCTACGCCCGGCGCTGGTCGGCGTGGCGAAGAAGCCGGATTGATGCGGGAGAGGCGGCGCGGTCGTCAGACCTGCGCCGCCCGCAATGCGGCGTTGATTCGTGCCTGCCACCCCGGGCCGGTCGCGCGAAACTTGGCGATGACGTCCTGATCGAGGCGCAACGTCACCTGCTTTTTGGTGGGAGCACGCTGAGGTCCCCGCAGCTTGGCAAATGCCGCTGCCAACTCTGGAAATTCGGCAAGCGGCCGCGCCTTGGCGAAGTCATCCGCAGTCCATTCAGGATTGTCGTCATCGACGATCAGGGGTTTCTCGTCAGACATGGCGGCGGAACTCCTTCCGATGCGCGCGGCGCAGACTGATGATCCTGACCGTCTCGCCGCGTAAGGTGACGGCGGCACAATAGCGGACTCCGTCGATCCGGCCATAAAGACGGAAGCGCTCCTCGATGAAGCGCTCATCCTTTACCACTACGATCTCGACCAGCTCTGCTGCCATGGCCAGCGACACGCCATGCTTGTCGCGGTTGATCGCATCCTTGTCCGGATCGAACTCGATATCCACTAGCAATTGTAACTACAATCAGCCTCGCGTTCAAGTGGACGCCATGCCATTGGGGCGGCTAGGAAAGGCCCATGAACCCCAATCTCACCGCCGATCGCCCGACCTTCGTCACGCACCTCGAATGCTCGCTGACCGGCGAGCGGTACGAGGCGGACCGGTTGCACGGGCTGTCGCGTGCCGGGCGGCCGTTGCTGGTGCGCTACGACCTCGACGCGGTCGCCGCCAACCTGCCCAAGCGCCTGCTGGAGACGCGGCCGACCGACCTGTGGCGGTGGCGCGAGCTGCTGCCGGTGCGGCGGACCGAGAACGTCGTCAGCCTGGGCGAGATCGAGACGCCGCTGATCCCGATCCCCCGGAGCGCAGGCAGCCCCAACGTCCTCGTCAAGGACGAGGGGCGGCTGCCGACCGGCAGCTTCAAGGCGCGCGGGCTCGTTATGGCGGTGGCGATGGCCAAGGAACTGGGCGTCACGCGCATCGCGATGCCGACCAACGGCAATGCCGGCGCCGCGCTCGCCGCTTATGCGACGCGCGTCGGCATCGAAACGATCGTGCTCTGTCCCGAGGACACGCCCGAGGTGAACGTGCGCGAGATCGCGATGCAGGGCGCGCGCGTGTGGCGGGTCAACGGCCTGATCGACGATTGCGGCGCGATCGTCGGCAAGGGCGCCGCCGAAGGGCGCTGGTTCGATTTCTCCACGCTCAAGGAGCCGTACCGGATCGAGGGCAAGAAGACGATGGGCCTCGAACTCGCCGCGCAGCTCGGCTGGGAGCTTCCGCAGGCGATCTTCTATCCCACCGGCGGCGGCACCGGGCTGATCGGGATGTGGAAGGCGTTCGACGAGCTCGAGCGGATGGGCTGGATCGGGTCCGAGCGGCCGCGCATGTATGCGGTGCAGGCGTCGGGCTGCGCGCCGATCGTCCGCGCGTTCGAGGCGGGCGTCGAGCATGCCGAGCGCTGGGAGGACGCGCACACCGTCGCCGCGGGTATCCGCGTGCCCAAGGCGGTCGGCGACTTCCTGATTCTGCGCGCGGTGCGCGAGAGCGGCGGCAAGGCGCTGGGCGTCGGCGATCCCGCGATCCTGCAGGCGGTCGACGACGCCGCGCGCAAGGACGGCCTGCTGCTTTGCCCCGAAGGCGGCGCGACGCTCGCCGCCTATCGCGAGGCGCTGCGTACCGGCGAGGTCGACGAGGACGAGCGTGTCGTGCTGTTCAATTGCGCGACCGGCCTCAAATACCCGATGCCGGAAGCGCCCCGCACGCTCGACCGCCACGCCGCCATCGATTTCGACGCGCTCTAGCCGAAGGGCAGCAGCGTTTCGTATTGCGCGAGTGTCGGCGCACCCGGCACGCGGGCGCCGCGGCGGAGCAGGAAGGCGTGACGCACGATCTCGCCCTGCTGCTCGATGCCGTAGCGGTGCAGCGGCTGGCCAGGCTTCAGGGCATAGGTGTAGCGGCAGAAGGGGTGGCGGGCGAGCGGCAGGAAGATGCCGCGCTGATGCTGCCAGATGTGTACCATCTCGTGGATGAAGAGCCCCTGGTCGGTCAGCGCGGCGGCGGCGAAATCGTCGCGATAGCCATGGCCCTTGGGGTGGAAGTGGATGCACCCGGTGGGCGCCATCACCGTGTCGCGCGGCTGGAAGAAGGCCCATTTGGCCTGTGCGATCCGCACCGCGTCATAATCGATCGCGTCGTGGAAGACGCTGGCGGCGAGCGTCCGCTCGCCTGCGGTCAGGCCGCGCATCATCAGAAATCGGGCGCCGGATCGCTCGCGCCCACCACCGTCACCGGCGCGAAGATGCGGGCGCCGTTGGCGAAGTTGAGCGTCAGGTTGTAGATCCTGCCCGCCTTCGTTTTAGGGTTGATGCCGAACAGCATGACGTGGCGTCCGCCCGGCGCGAAAACGGTGTCGGTGCCCGCCGGGACGGCGACGCTGGCGAGCGGCGTCATGCCCGCCATGCCGCCGGCCCCGGTCATGCTCTCATGCATCTCGGCGCGGATCGCGATGTCGGCGCTGACGTCGATGAGCGTCGCGTTCGAACGCCCGCCGTGCAGCGTGAAATAGGCCGCCCCCGGCCGCCCGGCCACGGCCGGCAGGCGGATCCAGGCGTCGTCCACCGTCACGCGCTCGGGGCCCCCGCATCCTGCCGGCATCACCGCCAGCATCGCCGCCAGTCCCGCTACCTTCGCCCGCATCGCCGCTCTCCTTCCCGAAACGGGATCGTTGCCGCGCCAGCCCTATGGTCGCCGCCGTCTTGCGGCAAGCGGAACCCCTCCTATATCGCCGCCATGCATGGGAACTTTCGCTGCCGTAACGGGGCAAAGGTTCCATCGTTTTTTTGTATGTGAGGGGCTCAGCAAGCACACATGGCTAAAGTTATCGGTATCGACCTCGGCACCACCAACAGCTGCGTCGCGGTGATGGAGGGCGGCAAGCCCAAGGTGATCGAGAATGCGGAAGGCGCGCGCACCACGCCGTCGATCGTCGCCTTCGCCAAGGACGGCGAGCGTCTGGTCGGCCAGCCGGCGAAGCGCCAGGCCGTCACGAACGGCGACAACACGATCTTCGCGG
>JBKBTU010000619.1:0-552 GCA_046290715.1 Sphingomonas sp.
GCTCGATTTCACCCTGTCCCATGCGGACACGCCGCGCTGGATCGAAACCGATCCGGGCAGGCTGCGCCAGATCGTGTTCAACCTGCTGTCCAACGCGGTCAAGTTTACCGAGCGGGGCGAATTGGCCGTGGCCGTGGCGGCGGCTGGCGATCGGCTGCGGCTGACGATCCGCGACACCGGGATCGGCATCCCCGCCGACAAGTTCGACGAAGTGTTCGAATCCTTCAAGCAGGTCGATGCCGGGACGACGCGCCAATTTGGCGGCACCGGCCTCGGCCTCGCGATCGTCCGCAATCTCGCCCAGGCACTGGACGGCGATGTGACGGTCGCGAGCGTGGTGGGTGAAGGGTCGACCTTCACCGTCGATCTTCCGTTGCGCCTTGTCGACGCGCCCGATTGGGCGGTCGAGGTTGCGGGAGACGGCGAACATCTCGTCGTGCTCGACCGCAACCCGATCGTGCGCGGCATGTTGCGCACCTTGCTGGCCCCGCATTTCGCGACGGTCGAATTTGCCGCAACGCTCGACGAAGCCGTGGCGCTCGCCGGGAAGGT
>JBKBTU010000620.1:0-551 GCA_046290715.1 Sphingomonas sp.
GACGGCGAGCCGCAGCAGCGTCCCCGCCAACCGCCCCTGCCGCGCGAGCAGCAGCGGCATCGCGAAGAAGGCGACCTCGGCAAGGATGGTGAAGAACTTGTCGCCAAACAGGAAGTAGAGGCCGGTCAGCGCGAGGAAGGTCAGCATTGCCGCGGTCTTGAGCAGCGGACGATAGCGCGGCGTGAAGGCGATCGCGCCGAGCATCGCGGCGAAGAGGAACTTGTTGTCGAGCAGGATCAGCACGAGGTCGCTGCTGTAGGCGCGCCGGTAGAGGAACCGGTCGACCCCCGCGAGCAGCGGAAACCCGCCCTGAAGGCCGTGGAGGAAGGCGAAGACGCCGAGCGCCGCACACAAGGCGACGACCGGCCAGCCGAGCCAGTCGACGAGATCGTCGAGCAACGGCGACCGCGCATAAGCGAGGAACCACCGTTCGCAGCGCCGGAAGACGAGCGCGAACACGACGAAGAAGACCGTGGTGAAGGCGACGAACGACGCGCTGGCGTCGCCGGGCGCGCCGAGGCGGTTGACCTCCGGCATGTAGGCGCCCGCCT
>JBKBTU010000621.1:0-551 GCA_046290715.1 Sphingomonas sp.
AGGGCGCACTGCTCGTCGTGGTCGTGCTGTTTCTGCTGCTCGGCAATTTCCGGGCCGCGCTCATCGCGGCGCTGGTCATACCGATCACCATGCTGATGACCAGCTTTGGTATGCTGCGTGGCGGCGTGTCGGCGAATTTGATGAGCCTCGGAGCACTCGACTTTGGCCTGATCGTCGATGGTGCCGTCATCATCGTCGAGAACTGCCTGCGCCGGTTCGGCGAGGCACAGCATCGGCTCGATCGGCTGCTGACGAAGGAGGAGCGGTTCGACATCGCGGCCTCTGCTTCCACCGAGGTGGTGCGGCCCAGCCTGTTCGGCATCGCGATCGCCGGGGGCATGTTCGTGGTGCCGCTCTACGCCTTCCTGACGACGCGGGTTGATCCCTCGGAAGCCTCGCGCTCGGTCGCGGCGAACAACTTCATCTCGTCGGTCTTTATGGTGGTGGGGGCCGGGATCGCCGGGGCGCTTGGCCCGCTTGGCATCCCCTTTCAGGAGCAATTGCTGCTCAGCCTGGCGCTGTGCTTCTTTTCCGCCAGCCTCGCGCGCAAG
>JBKBTU010000622.1:0-550 GCA_046290715.1 Sphingomonas sp.
GCTCGACCAATTGCATGAACGCGATCGACGTCACCGGCTTGGTCATCGACGCGATGCGATAGATCGAGGCGTCATTTACCGCATCGCCGCCCTCACGCGCCGCACCCTGATGGCTGAAATGCGCGATCTTGCCGTCGCGCGCGATCAGCAGCTGGGCGTTGGGCAGTTTTCCCGAGTCGAGGTAGCGCGCCTTGACGAACGCATCGATGCGGGCGAGCCGGTCGGCGTCGAAGCCGCTTTCCGTAGCGGTAGCGAAGGCGCTGGAGTCCATACCTCTAATTCGAATCCTTGTTCGGGGGCGTTCGCCTTTGTGTCGCTTCCCTATTGCGTTGAGCGGCTAATGAATCAAGAATGAAGTGTGTTCGGGCGTGGTGGAATCGCCAAACCCGACATTCAACTACGAAATGATGACAGCATTGGAGAGACCCGCCTTGGCCCCCGAACCGCTCATCCCGCTCGACCCGTCCTGGCCGAAGATGACGCTGGCGCAAGCCCAGGCGCTGATGACCGCGCCCGGCCAGAAGCTGGAAATGGAAGAAATCGAGATTCG
>JBKBTU010000623.1:0-549 GCA_046290715.1 Sphingomonas sp.
TAACATTTAGCCGCATTATGCCATCGCGCAGCTTTCGGCAAGAGATGTTGTGCGCTACCAGAAAGAAAATGACGCGAATGTTGCAGCAATGCTGCAGCAGCAGGGAGAGGGCAGAAACGTGGCCGAACGGGTTCGTTCAATCGTGATCGTGGGCGGTGGCACCGCCGGATGGATGACCGCCGCGGCGCTCGCCCGCATCCTTGGGCCCGACTATGCGTCGATCACGCTGATCGAGTCCGACGCGATCGGGACGGTCGGTGTCGGCGAGGCGACGATTCCCCAGATCGGCACGTTCAACCGCTTGCTCGGGATCGACGAAAACGACTTTGTCCGCCGGACCAAGGGCAGCTTCAAACTGGGGATCGAATTCGTCAACTGGGGCGGGATCGGCCGGCGCTATTTCCACCCGTTCGGCAAATATGGCATCGACATGGAGGGGGTGTCCTTCCACGCCTATTGGCAGCGTCTGGCGCATGAGGCGGCCTTTGCCGATCTCGACGCCTTTTCCCTGATGGCGCGCGCTGCGCGTGCCAACAAGTTCATGCCGCC
>JBKBTU010000624.1:0-549 GCA_046290715.1 Sphingomonas sp.
ATCCGATCCGCGTTGACGCAGAAGCGACGAAGCGCCAAGCGCCCGCCATGCGTCCCGCCTCCCCCCTTTTCGCCTTTGCCGTCGCGTCGCTTGGCATCGCCATTTTTTCGTCGATGGACGCAGTGATGAAGGGGCTGGTGCTCGCGCTGGGGGCCTATAACGCGCTGACATGGCGGATGATGGCGGGGATCGTGGCGAGCGGGGTGCCCTATGCGCTGTCGCGCCCCAGGTGGCCCAGTCGCGCCGCAATGCGGCTGCATCTGCTGCGCGCGGCAGTGTCGGCGGTGATGACGTTCCTGTTCTTCTGGGGACTGGGCCGGGTGCCGATGGCGCAGGCGATCGCGCTGGCGTTCATCGCGCCGATCATCGCGCTGTTCCTGGCCGCCTGGCTGCTCAAGGAGCGCATCACCCGCGTCACGATCATCGCCACCGCGCTGGCCTTTGCCGGGGTCGTGCTGATCCTGTTCGGACAGGCACAGGCGCAACTGGGGCGCGAGGCGTTCTGGGGGGCGATCGCGATCCTCGTGTCCGCCGTTGCCTATGCCTGGA
>JBKBTU010000625.1:0-549 GCA_046290715.1 Sphingomonas sp.
GTCCCAGTCCCAGATGCCGACGCCGTTGGCGGCATCGAGCGCCAGCTGCAACCGCTCCTCGCTCTCACGCAACCGGCTTTCGGCGACGACGCGCTCGGTCACGTCATTCGCCTCGACAAAGATCGCGGTCGTGGCGCCGGTCGCATCCTTGATCGGCTGGAACACGAAATCGACCATGCGGGTTTCGGTGACTCCATCGCGCAACAGCGCAACCGGCTGGCCGGAAGCGCGATACGCCGTTCCGCTGGCAAACACCTGGTCGAGCAGGTCGATGAAGCCCTGGTCAGCGACCTCCGGCAGCGCCTGCGCGACGGGCCGGTTGAGCAGTTCGCGATGTCCGGTCAGCTCGTAATAAGCGGGATTGGCAAGGGCGAAGACATGATCGCGTCCCTGCAGCAGCGCGACCGCGCCGGGCGACTGCTGGAACAGCTCGCGCAGCCGTTCGACCTCCGCGCGCCCTTCGCGTTCGGCGACGATCGTGCGGGTCGTCTCGTTCCCCTGATTGAGGATGCCGCAGACCCGGCCATGCTCATCGCGGATCGGGGTAAA
>JBKBTU010000626.1:0-548 GCA_046290715.1 Sphingomonas sp.
TGCCCCTCGGCGCATCCGATTTCCTTGAGGATCGCCAGAACGCCGGCGCTCTCGACGCCCTCGGCCACCACCGACAGGCCGAGGTTGAAGGCGAGGTGGATGATCGACACCGCCATACGGTGTGCCTCAGGGTCATGTTCGATCTCGGTGATGAACGATCGATCGATCTTCACATTGTCGAACGGCAGGATGCGCAGATGCTGGATCGACGAATAGCCGGTGCCGAAATCGTCGAGCGCCAGCAACACCCCCTGGTTCTTCAGGCTTTCGACGACCGATTTGGCATGCGCTGGCTCGGCGATCAGCGCGTTTTCGGTGATCTCCAGCTTCAACCGCCGCGGCGGTAGCCCGGCCTGGGTCAGCACGCGCAGGATTTTTTCGCTGAGCCACCGGTCCTTGAGCTGGGTCGGCGACACGTTGATCGACAGCGTCAGGCCCGGTCCCCATGCCGTCGCATCGACACAGGCTTGTTCCAGCAGGTTGAGCATCAATTCGCAGACCAGCCCGCATTCCTCGGCGATCGGGATGAACTCGCATGGACCGACATC
>JBKBTU010000627.1:0-548 GCA_046290715.1 Sphingomonas sp.
GGGCAATGGCGCATCGCACGCCGGGGCTGGAGAGTGACGCGATGATCGCGCTGATCGCCCAGCGGCTCGAGGCCGCGTCGCCGAATGTCCGCGCCACCTTTGAAGGCTTTGCGAAGATCCGGCGCGCGGCCTGAAGCGTTACTGCTGGCCGGACGCCTTACTTCTGGAACGCGGCGGCGATGGTCAGTTCGACCTCGTCGCTGACCAAAGGGACGGCATAGCCAAGGCCGAAGTCGCTGCGCTTGATCGTCGCCTCGGCCTCGAACCCGACATTTTCCTTGCCGCCCATCTGGGCCGGTGCCTTGCCCGCGCCGTAGAAATCGACGTCGAGCGTGACCGGCTTGGTGACGCCGTTGAGGGTGAGGTTGCCATGAACCTTGGCTTCGTCGCCGTCTTCATCGACCATGACATGGGTCGAGACGAACCGGGCGTCGGCGGGCGCCGAGCCGAAGAAGTCGGGCTTTCCGCCGTCCTTGCCGTCGCGCAGCAGATGCGCGGTGAAGCCGGGAACGCCGGTGACCATCTTCGACACCGGGATGGTCACGTCG
>JBKBTU010000628.1:0-548 GCA_046290715.1 Sphingomonas sp.
CTGTATCTGCCAGCGAGCTACAAGGCGGGGGACAAGTTGCCGGTGGTCGTCTGGGCCTATCCGATGGAATACAACGATGCCGCGACCGCCGGGCAGAACCGCGATTCCCCCTACCGCTTCACCCGCGTCGGCGGATATTCGCCGCTGTTCTTCCTGACGCAGGGCTATGCCGTGCTCGACAATGCGGCGATGCCGGTGGTGGGCGCCAACCCCGAAACGGTCAATGACAGCTTCATCGAACAGGTGGTGTCGAGCGCGCAGGCGGCGGTTGATTTCACCGTGGCGCGCGGCTTTGGCGATGGCGTGCGCGTGGGTGTGGGCGGGCACAGCTACGGCGCGTTCATGACCGCGCACCTGCTGGCGCACAGCGATATCTTCCGCGCCGGGATTGCTCGGTCGGGCGCCTATAATCGCACGCTCACCCCGTTTGGCTTCCAGTCGGAACGGCGGGTGTTATGGGACACGCCGGAGACCTATTACCGCCTCAGCCCGTTCATGGCGGCCGACAAGATCAAGGAACCGATCCTGTTCATCCACGGCCAGAACGA
>JBKBTU010000062.1:0-12011 GCA_046290715.1 Sphingomonas sp.
CCGGCGCGGGCGACGGGCCGACCGCGAGCGCGGTCGTCGCCGACCTGATCGACATCGCGCGCGGCGAATACGGTCCGCCCTATGCGATGCCCGCCGCGGTCCTGGCGCACGAGCCGAAGGCGGACAGCGGCGAACGCCGCGGACGCGCCTACCTGCGCTTCACGGTCGAGGACAAGGTCGGCGTGCTCGCGGAGATCGCCGCCGCAATGCGCGATGCCGGCGTCTCGATCGAAAGCCTGATCCAGCGCGGAGTCACCGCCGATGGGAGCGTGATCGTCGCGATCGTCACGCACGAGGGCCCGGAGCGATCGGTGGCGCAGGCGCTCGAGAAATTGCGCGGCTCGCAGAGCCTCGCCGGCCAACCGCTGTGGATGCACATCCTGGGGTAAACACCGACCCGCGCTCCTTTGAACGGAGCAGAACCGAGACCGACGAACCTTATCGCCTTCGTCGCGCCAGGGCGCCTTCAACGGCACGAAACGACGAAACGCACACAGCGCATACGGCGCGATAGCCCTATGTCGGTTCGTCATTGCGAGCGCAGCGAAGCAAATCAGACCCGGACCAGGACGCCCTGGATTGCTTCGCTACGCTCGCAGCGACGAGATTAGGACCTTGGGTGTGCCAAAAACGCATGAAGCTCGATCCGTTCAGACCGACATTCAAGGCTTGGCCGGCGGCTCCTGCCCAGTGGCTGCCACCGGCGTCGGCGATACGGCCGGTTCGATCCGCCCCGCCGGTCCTGGCGCGTCGAGCACGATCGGCACGCGGCCGGTGGTGTCGACCGGTTTGCCCTTCTTCATCGCGCGCGCGGCGTCGCGGACCAGCGACAGCGGATTGGCGGCGTCGTCCCCTTCGCAGCAGTCGCTCTTGGGATTGATCAGCTTCTGAACGACCCGCACCAGCATCGTCGGCGGGCCGAGGACGTTGACGCCGACCTGGCAGCCGCCGAGTCGTGCGGCGCAGGGCGGTGCTGCGAGCGCCAGCGCGTTGGCGGCGGACAGGTCGCGATTGGCGCCGCGGCCGACGGGCGGGCCTTCGAACTGGTTCTGGTCCTTGCGGCCGCAGACGACCACCTCGCCCGCGGCCGATCGCGTCGCGCACGACATGATCGACCAGCGCTGGCTGCCGTCGGCGCGCGTCTCGACCGGGGCGGGGGCGGTCGGTGCGTCCGCCGCCGGGGCCGCCGCCGTCTGCAAGGCGAGTGCGAGCAGGATCATGGGGCGAGCGGCCGGTCGGTCGCGCCGGTCAGGCCGCTCTTCGTGCTCATCGTCACGCCCGCCATCCCGCCACCGACGAGGAACGGGCTCAATTCCTCGACCGGATTGGTGCGGTTGAGCAGCCGGTCGCGCTCGACGATCACCGCTTCGTAGCGCGGATCCCCCTCGTCATGGACGATGAAGGGGACGCGGAACCTGTCCGCCCGGCGCCGTCCGCAGACGGTGACGTCGGTGGTGTCGCGATCGGGCTTGCACCGGTCGCCGGCGATCACAGCGCGCGATGCGGCTACCATCGCGGCGACGTCCTCGGCGGGCGCCGCGGCGAGCAGCAGCAGCGCGATCATTCGCCGAACTCCATGCGCAGCACCGTATGCCCGTTGCTCGTGCAATATTTGTCGCCGATCTGGCCGCAGCGGGTCCCGTCCTCGGCAAAGGCGCGCTGCTTGGAGGTGCGCGCTCGGGGATCGGGTTCGTAAGGCACGCGATAGTCCTCCCGCCGGACCGGCGGCTGGCACGCGCCGGTGATACAGTGCAGCCTGATCGCGGAAGACGACAATTTGAAGGCAGCGACCGGACGGTCGGCGGCGATCGGTAGGGAAAGCAGCAGCGCGTACATCGAACGATCCTTTGCAAGGAACGAACGGATCAGGCTCCGGACCGGACGAGCGTGTTCCTGTCCGGCGAACGGATCAAGCCGCGATCGGTGCCACGCCCAGCCGCGGGATCTCGATCGCAGGGCAGCGATCCATCACCACCTGCAACCCCGCCGCTTCGGCACGCGCCGCGGCGGCCTGATCGACCACGCCCAATTGCATCCACACCGCCTTCGCCCCGACCGCGATCGCCTGGTCGACGATCGGCCCGACCGCGTCCGAACGGCGGAAGATGTCGACGATGTCGATCGGATCGCCGAGCTGGTCGAGGTCGCGGAAGACGAATTCGCCATGGACGTGTTCGCCGGTGATCTGCGGATTGACCGGGATGACGCGGTAGCCGTGGCTCTGGAGACGCGCCATCACCCCATAGGAGGGGCGATCGGGCCGATCGGACGCGCCGACCAGTGCGATCGTGCGCGCTCCCTCCAGCAGCGCCTTGATGTCGGCATCGGCGGTCAGCGGCATGCGGCTCTCCTCTTCTGTGTGAACGTGCCTAGCGCGGCACCGCCTCCATCAACGCGCGCGCAGCCAGTCGTCGACCTGCGCAGCGATGGTATGGAACGCGGCCCCGTCGGCGCCGTTCCCCGCGGCGGGGGGGTGGCCGGCGTCCGAGGCGGTGCGGATGCCGATCGCGAGGGGGACGCGGCCCAGAAAGGGGAGTCCGAGCCTTGTCGCGGTCGCTTCCGCACCGCCCTGGCCGAAGGGATCGGAGACCTCGCCGCAATGCGGGCAGGCGTAACCGGCCATGTTCTCGACCAGCCCGATGACGGGGACGCCCGCCTTGTCGAACAGGTCGATCGCGCGGGTGGCGTCGATCAGCGCGAGGTCCTGCGGCGTCGAGACGATCACCGCGCCCGCCGGCTTGTGCTTCTGGACCATGGTGAGCTGCACGTCGCCGGTGCCGGGCGGCAGGTCGAGCACCAGCGTGTCGGTCGCGCCCCAGTCCGCCTCGACCAATTGCGTCAGTGCGCCGGCGACCATCGGCCCGCGCCAGGCGAGCGCGCGGCCGTCCTCGACCAGCTGTCCCATCGACAGCATCGGCACGCCGTAGGGCGTCGCCACGGGATCGAGCACCTTGTCCTTCGCGGTGGGGCGCTGCCCCTCGGCCGCCATCAGCCGCGGCTGCGACGGGCCGTAGATGTCGGCGTCGACCAGCCCGACACGGCGCCCGCGGGCATGGAGCGCGATGGCGAGGTGGGCGGCGAGCGTCGACTTGCCGACGCCGCCCTTGCCGCTCGCCACCGCGATCAGCCGGCGGTGGACGCGCTCTGCGGTGACGACGAGACGAACCTCGCCCCGCCACGCCTGCGCGGCTGCCGCGCGCACCGCGGCCTCCAGCGCGTCGCGCGCGGCGGCGTCGAGCCCGGTCGCGTCGAGCACGATGCCGGCGCGTTCCCCCTCGAAGCGGACGGTGGCGCGCGCGCCGGCGGCGGCGCGCACGGCCGCGATCGTAACGTCTTGTGTCATGGCGAGGCAGATAGGCCCGCAGGCGTGGCTTGCCACTGTTTTTCCGCCGACGCGTTCCTATAAGGGAGGGCATGACAATCCTGCCGGGCCGCAAGGGGCGCCCTCCCATCCTCGCGATCGAACCACCGAAGGGGCCCTGGGGGCAGGGCGACGATGCCGGCGGCGGCTCGGGCGGGGGGCCGCGCAACCCCTGGTCGCTGCCCCCCGGTGGCCGTAAGCCGGGTGCCAAGCCGACCGCGCTCGACGACTTCCTCAAGAAGGCGCGCGGCGGCGGCAATGGCGGCGGCGGCGGAGGCCTGGGCGGACTGCCCGGTACGCCCAACGCCCGCGCCCTGTGGCTGATCGGCGCGGGCATCATCCTGCTGGTCTGGATCCTCTACACCTCGATCCATCCGATCGCGCCGCAGGAGCGGGGCGTTGTGACCTATCTCGGCCGCTATTCGGGGACGCTCGATCCCGGCATCGCGATGACGCTGCCCGCGCCGATCGCGCGCGTCGTCAAGGTCGACGTGCAGAACATCCGGATCGAGAACTTCCCGGAAAGCGGCAGCGAGAACCTGATGCTGACCCGCGACCAGAACATCATCGACCTTGCCTATGCGGTGCGCTGGAAGATCTCGAGCCCGCAGAACTTCGTCTTCCAGATCGACAAGCCGCGCGACACCGTGCGTGCCACCGCCGAGAGCGTGATGCGCGAAGTGGTCGCCAACGTGACGCTCGACAGCGCCCTGGGGCCGGGCCGCGCGCAGATCGAGAACCAGGCGCAGGAGCGCATGCAGAAGGTGCTGGACGACTATAAGTCCGGCATCGTCGTCGTCGGCGTCGGCATCAAGCAGGCCGATCCGCCCGCGCGCGTCAACGATGCGTTCAAGGACGTGACCGCCGCGCAGCAGGACGCGCAGGGTGCGCGCAACCAGGCGCAATCCTACGCCAAGCAGGTGATCGCCCGCGCCGAGGGCGAGGCGTCACAGTTCGACAAGGTCTACGAGCAGTACAAGCTCGCGCCCGACGTGACCCGCCGCCGCATGTATTACGAGACCATGGAGGCCGTGCTGGCCAAGTCCGACAAGACGATCGTCGAACCCAATGGCGTGGTGCCGTATCTGCCGATGGGGCCGACCCGGCGCCTGCCCGATGCGACCGCCGCGCAGCCCGCCCAGCCGGTGCAGGGAGGCGGCCAGTGAACGGCCTGTGGAAGCACCCGATCGCGCTCGGCATGGCGGCGCTGATCCTCGTCATCCTGCTCGCGGCGACGATCACGATCGTTCCGGAGACGCAGCAGGCGGTGATCCTGCGCTTCGAACAGCCGGTGCGGACGGTCAACGCGTGGAAGGCGGGCGAACGCTTCGGCGATACCGGGGCCGGCCCTATCCTGCGCATCCCCTTCGTCGACCGGCTGGTGTGGCTCAACAAGCGCGTGCTCGACGTCGATTATGACAACCAGCAGGTGCTCTCGTCCGACCAGTTGCGGCTCGAGGTCGACGCCTATGCCCGCTTCCGCATCGTCGATCCGCTGAAGGCGGTGAACGCGACCGGCAGCACCTCGCAGACCGAGACCGCGCTGACCGAGGCGCTGCGGCCGTTGCTCGGCAGCTCGATCCGCAACGAGCTCGGCAACCAGCCGTTCGCGACGCTGCTCAGTCCCGAGCGTGACCGGGTGATGGACAATATCCAGGCGCGGCTGCAGCGGCTCGCCAGCCAATATGGCGTGCAGATCGTCGACGTGCGCATCAAGCACGCCGACCTGCCCGACGGCAGCCCGCTCGATCGCGCGCTCGCGCGCATGGCGACGGCGCGCCAGCAGCAGGCGATCACGATCCGCGCGCAAGGGCAGAAGGACGCGCAGATCATCCGCGGCGAGGCGGATGCGCAGGCGGCGCGCATCTATGCGACGAGCTTCACCAAGGATGCCGACTTCTACGACTTCTACCGCGCGATGCAGTCGTACCGGCATACCTTCGGTGCCGACGGCGGCACCCCGCCGACCGGATCGACCTCCATCATCTTGTCGCCCAACAACAGTTACTTGCGCGAGTTCGAAGGGCGGGGGCGTTGATCCTCGCGACGCGCGCCCCCAGCTTGCCCCAGCGTGAACATTCAAGCGGCGTTCAGGCGTTTGGGTCCAGTAAGGCACCATCGCTGAACGTCATCAACGAGAGGAATCTCCCCTAGTGCGCTACGCCTACGCCATTACCAGTGCGCTGCTGCTCGGCGGCGCGACCGCGACGCTGGCTCTCCAGCCGAGCATCGCGCAGCAGGCGCAAAACGAGCCCGGCGCGATCCAGGCGACCGCCCCGCGCCCCGGCGCGCCGATGAGCTTCGCGGACATGGTCGCCAAGCTGCAGCCGGCGGTGGTCAACATCTCGACCAAGCAGACGATCGTGCAGCGCCAGCCCGCCAACCCCTTCTCGGGCACGCCGTTCGGCGAGCTGTTCGGCGGCATGGGCGGCGGCCAGGGCGGCGCGCCGGTGAAGCGCGAGGGCGCCTCGCTCGGATCGGGCTTCCTGATCTCCGCCGACGGCTATGTGGTGACCAACAACCATGTCATCGCACCGGGTGCGGAAGGGGCGACGGTCAATTCGATCACCGTCACGCTGTCGAACCAGAAGGAATATACCGCGCGCGTCATCGGCAAGGACCAGGATTCGGATCTTGCCCTGCTCAAGATCGATGCCGCCGGCCTGCCGTTCGTCAAGTGGGGCGATTCGAGCCGCGCGCGCGTCGGCGATTGGGTGCTGGCGATCGGCGAGCCGTTCGGCCTCGGCGGTACGGTCACCGCGGGCATTATCTCGGCGATCAACCGCGTGACGGGCCAGGGCGGCGCGTACGACCAGTTCATCCAGACCGACGCCTCGATCAACCAGGGCAATTCGGGCGGCCCGATGTTCGACCTCAACGGCAACGTGATCGGCGTCAACTCGCAGATCTTCAGCCAGTCGGGCGGCAATATCGGCATCGGCTTCGCGATCCCCGCGGCAACCGCCAAGCCGATCATCGAGACGTTCATGAAGGGCGGCAAGATCACGCGCGGCTATATCGGCGTGACGATCGGCGGCGGCGTCAACGACGATGCGGCGGCGGCGCTGGGCATCCCCAAGAACCAGGGCGAGCTGATCGCCCGCGTCGAGCCGAACGGCCCGGCGGCGAAGGGCGGCCTGCGCGCCGGCGACGTGGTGACGCGGATCAACGGCCAGCAGGTGACGCCCGACCAGACGCTGACGCGTCTCGTCTCGCAGCTCCAGCCCGGCACCGCCGCGCGCTTCGAGGTGCTGCGCGGTGGCCAGCCGCAGTCGCTCACCGTGCAGGTTGCGACGCGTCCGTCGAACGACCAGCTGCGCGCGCTCGCCAACGGCGGCGAGGATTCGGGCGGCTTCGGCCAGGGTGACAACGCGCAGGACGACGGGGCCGACGATGGCGCCGGCGTGACCCAGGGATCGACCGCGCCGTTCGGCATCACCGTTCAGGCGCTGACGCCCGGCATCGCGCGGGCGATCGGCGTGGACAGCTCGGTGCAGGGCGTGGTCATTGCTACGGTCGACCAGGCCAGCGATGCCAACGGCAAGCTGCGTCGTGCGGACGTGATCCAGGCGGTCAACGGCGTGCCGGTCCGCACCGCAGCGGATTTCGCGCGGGTGGTGGCACAGGCAAAGGCGGCGGGTCGTCCGCAGGTGCTGCTGCTGGTGCAGCGCGGACGGGGCAACCCGGCGTTCCTGTCCGTGAAGGTCAAGTAAGCGTTCGAAACTCTCCGTCATGCCGGACCAAGCCCGGCACGACGGAAGGCAGAAAGGGGCCGTCGCTCACCCGAGCGGCGGCCCTTTTCTTTTGCGCCGTCGCCGCGCTAGGTCTCGGAGGATAGTGGGCAGGAGCGGCGCATGACGGACGGCATCTTCATCGGAGCCAGCGTGCAGGAAGGGGGCGGCGGCAAGCCGCAGGTGCTCGACCTTCGCCGCGCCAACCGCCACGGCCTGATCGCCGGCGCCACCGGCACCGGCAAGACGGTGACGTTGCAGGGGATCATCGAGGGCTTCTCCAAGGTCGGGGTGCCGAGCTTCGTCGCCGACGTGAAGGGCGACCTGTCGGGCCTTGCGATGGCCGGGTCGCCGCAGGCCAAGACGCACGCTGCCTTCGCCGCACGCGCCGCCGAGATCGGCGAAACCGACTGGGCCTATGCCGACAATCCCGTGCAATTCTGGGACCTGTATGGCGAGGCGGGCCATCCGATCCGCACCACGGTGAGCGAGATGGGGCCGCTGCTGCTCAGCCGGCTGATGGACCTGAACGAGGTGCAGGAAGGCGTGATGACGATCGCCTTCCACGTCGCCGACAAGGAGGGGCTGCTGCTCCTCGACCTGGACGACCTGCAATCGATGCTCGCGCATTGCGCCGAACGGGCGGACGAACTGACGACGATGTACGGCAACGTGTCGAAGCAGTCGATCGGCGCAATCCAGCGCGCATTGCTGCAGCTGCGCACGCAAGGCGGCGAACATTTCTTCGGCGAGCCGGCGCTGGACATGGACGACTTCATCCGCACCGACGACAAGGGTCGCGGCATCGTCAACGTCCTCGCGGCCGACAAGTTGATGGCGGCGCCCAAGCTCTACAGCACCTTCCTGCTGTGGCTGATGAGCGAGCTGTTCGAGCACCTGCCCGAGGTGGGGGACCCCGACAAACCCACGCTCGTCTTCTTCTTCGACGAGGCGCATCTGCTGTTCGACGACGCGCCGAAAGCGCTGCTCGACAAGATCGAACAGGTCGTGCGGCTGATCCGCTCGAAGGGCGTCGGCATCTACTTCATCACGCAGAACCCGATCGACATCCCCGATACCGTCGCGGGGCAGCTCGGCAATCGCGTGCAACATGCGTTGCGGGCCTTCACCCCGCGCGACCAGGCCGCGGTGCGCTCGGCGGCGGAGACGTTCCGCGCCAATCCGGGCGTCGACGTCGCGTCCGCAATCACCGAATTGAAGGTGGGCGAGGCTTTGGTCTCGCTACTCCAGCCAGACGGGTCGCCGTCGCCGGTCGAGCGGACGCTGATCAAGCCGCCCGCCAGCCGCGTCGGGCCGGCGACGGCGCAGGAGCGGGGCGTGATGATCCAGACCGATGCGATCGGCGCAAAATACGACACCGCCATCGACCGCGAGTCCGCCGAGGAGATCCTCGCCGCCAAGACGCAGGAAGCCGCTGCCGCCGTCGCGGCGACGCGGGCGGCCGACGATGCAGCGAAAGCGGCGGCGGCGAAGGCGAAGCAGGACGCGCAAGCTGCCAAGGAGGCGGCACGCGTCGCTGCGGCGCAGGCGAAGGCCGACGCGCAGGCACGGCGCGCCGCCGAGCGCGAGGCGGCGAACTCGCCATGGAGCAAGGCGATGACGTCGGCGACGCGCGCGGCCAGTTCCTCGATCGGACGGCAGGTGGCGAACGAGATCGGCAAGCAGGTGTTCGGCACCGGCTCGCGGCGGGGTTCGTCGGGCGGCGGGCTCGTCGGGACGGTGCTGCGCAACGTGCTCGGCGGGCTGATGCGGCGCTGAGCTCCTCCCTCTTATACCAACCTTCGTCATCCCGGCGCCCGCCGGGATCCATGGATGCGACGCCGCCGACGTTCCGCGCGCCATTCGCCCCATCGCCACCATGGATCCCGGCGTGCGCCGGGATGACGAGGTGAGGGCGGTGGGGAGGGGACGTCCGTCTCGACAATCTCCTTTGCCGGGCGCACCATGAGGGCAACCAACGGAGCCCCACATGTCTCTCGACGACCATAGCCTCACCGACTGGACCGCCGCGGGCGAAGCGGAACTCGACGACACCGTCAGCCTGCGCCGCGCGATCCATGCCAAGCCGGAGGTCGGGCTGCACTGTCCGCTCACCACCGCCAAGATCAAGGCGGCGCTCGCCGGGCTGCCGCTCGAGATCCACGACAGCGCCTCCACCACCGGCTTCGTCGCGATCCTGCGCGGGCAGCAGGGCGGCAACGGCCGCACCGTGCTGCTGCGTGGCGACATGGACGCGCTGCCTATGCAGGAGGAAACCGGGCTGCCCTTCGCCAGCACGATCCCCGGCCGCATGCACGCCTGCGGCCACGATTCGCATACCGCGATGCTGGTCGGCGCGGCGAAGGCGCTATGCGCACGGGTCGAGACGCTGCCGGGCACGGTCGTCTTCATGTTCCAGCCGGGCGAGGAGGGGCATCACGGCGCGCGCTTCATGATCGACGACGGCCTTCTGGCGATCGCTGCGCCCGACGCCGCCTTTGCACTGCACATCACGCCCAACGCGCCGGCTGGGGTCGTCATCACCCGACCGGGGCCGATCATGGCGTCCGCCGATACCGTCCACATCCGTGTGCGGGGCGCCGGTGGCCATGCCGCGATGCCGCAGGACTGCATCGATCCGGTGCCGGTCGCGTGCGAGATCGTCACCGCGCTTCAGACCTTCGTCGCGCGGCGCATCGCGGTCACCGACCCTGCGGTGCTGTCCATCACCAAGGTCGAGGCGGGCTCGGCGCACAATATCATTCCGGACCGTGTGCAGATGCTCGGCACGCTGCGCACCCTGTCGGAGGCGACGCGGAGCACGATGCATGCCGCGATCGCGCGGGTCGCGGAGCATGTCGCGATCGCGCACGGCGCCACTGCCGAGGTGACGATCGACAGCGGCTATCCGGTGACCGTCAACGACCCGCGCGGCGCAACGTTGATCGAGGGCGTGGCCGGTTCGCTTGGGCAGGCGTTCGCGGCGATGCCGCAACCGATGATGGGTGCGGAGGATTTTTCCTACGTGCTGCGCGACGTTCCAGGCGCCTTCGCCTTTCTCGGCGTCGCACCGGCAGGCAGCGATCCGGCGACCAACCCGCCTCTGCACAACACGCGGATGACGATCGAGGAGTCGGTGATGGCGCAGGGCATCGCGATGCATTGCGCGATCGC
This sequence comes from Sphingomonas sp., assembly GCA_046290715.1. Taxonomy (GTDB): domain Bacteria; phylum Pseudomonadota; class Alphaproteobacteria; order Sphingomonadales; family Sphingomonadaceae; genus Sphingomonas. Next base: position 10,267 of record JBKBTU010000062.1, read on the forward strand.
GACGCGGTTCCTGGAGCGAGGTTTCGAGTGAGACGAACGCCCTCCGCCCCGCCGGCCGGGGGGAGGGCGTCATACGTCACGCCTTGATCAGGCCGATCTCCACCAACCGCTCGTGCAGGTAATCGTGCGCGGTGATCGGCGTCGGATAGCGGTTGGGATTGTTCGCGGTGATCGTCTGCGGCAGCGTCTCGATCAGGAAATCGGGCGCCGGATGCAGGAAGAACGGCATCGAATAGCGCGAATGCCCGCGGCGCTCGGGCGGCGGGTTGACGACGCGGTGGGTGGTCGACGGCAGGACGTGGTTGGTCAGCCGCTGCAGCATGTCGCCGACGTTGACCACCATCGCGCCTTCCGGCGGCTTGATCGCGAGCCATTGCCCGCTGTGCCGGTCGAGCAGTTCCAGGCCGGCTTCCTCCGCACCGAGCAGCAGCGTGATGAGGTTGATGTCCTCGTGCGCGCCGGCACGCACGCCTTCCGCGTCGGCGGGAATCGGGGGATAGTGGAGCAGGCGCAGCACCGAATTGCCGTCCTTCACCGCCGGATCGAACCAGTCGGGCGCGAGCCCGAGATGCCGCGCAATCGCCGAGAGCAGCTTGTCGCCGGCGCGATCGAAGGCGGTGAAGAGTTCGAGGAAGGTCTGCTTGAAGCCTTCCGGCCGTTCGGGCCAGATGTTGGGCGACATGCTGTCGGCGAAACGATGCCCGGCGGGCAGTTCGCGGCCGACGTGCCAGAATTCCTTGAGATCGACGTGGCGGGCGTCCTTGGCGATCTCCGTCTTGAACGGCGTATAGCCGCGCGCGCCGCCGCCGCCCTCGACGAAATAGCCGCGCTTCTCGGCTTCCGGCAGCGCGAACAGCGCCTCCGTCTCGCGCCAGGCGCGATCGATCAGGTCCTGCGGTACGCCGTGATCGGCGACGATCGCGAAGCCGAACCGTTCGAACGATTCGCCGAAGGCAGCGGCGAAACCGTCCGGATCGCCGGCCTGGTCGGCCAGGCTGAGGGTGGGGACCTGTGCGGTCGTGGGAGTGTCGAGCATGAACGCCATCCGTTTGATGAAGCGGCGGTTATACGCCGCGCCGATGTGGCCGTCATGCCCAACTTCGCGGCGCCGCGATTCCCTCGAGGCATGCGGTCGGGAAACGTCAGGAGGGCATTCCCAATGTTACCTCATATCATCCGTTCGGCGCACGTCCGTCCCGCTTGATCGCGGTAGCGGTATCCCTGGGGTTGTGGCGGCCGGTCGATTGTTGTCTCACCCTTCCGTCTGAAGCGCGGTGGGGCTGCGGGTCAGGACGATGTCAATCAGTCGATCCCGGTCAGGGCGGGACGGCGCACTCGTGTTGGGGTACGATGAACACCTTCGCCCGTACTGCTGCTGCCTTCGGTTCGCGCGTCCGCGCTCTCTTCACCACCCGTGACATTCTGGTTCATGACGCGCGCGGCCTGCGCCGGGTCAGCATCACCGGCCGTTCGCAGGCACTCGCCGCGGCCGCTGGAACGCTGATGCTCGGCTTTTCGGGCTATGGCGCTGCGCAGGCGGCGCAGCTCGCGGCGCAACCGGCCGACGCACGCATTGCGCGTATGGAGCACCGCATCGACGCGATGCAGGCGCGCGTCTCCACCATCCGTGCCGTCGCCAAGGCGCATGCCGAGCGCGTCGAACAGCGCCAGGCGCTGATCGCCGCGGCGCTGACCGGCAAGGGCGACGAGGCCAAGCTCGCGCTGGCGCAGCTCGCGATCGATCC
>JBKBTU010000629.1:0-547 GCA_046290715.1 Sphingomonas sp.
GGACCCGGATCGAGGGGCCGGTCGTCTCGGGGTTCAGCGGTCGCGGATTTCGCGTCGATGACGGCGTGTATGACGGGCTGACGCTGACCCCGACGCGCGCCGATGGCTGGTCGCCGCCGCCTCTCGAGGCGCTGACCGCCGATGCGCTTGCGCCGTTGTTCGCCATGGACCCGCCGCCCGAATTCATCCTGCTCGGCACCGGCGCGACGCTGCGCCGCCCGTCGCCGGCGCTGGAGGCGGCTTTGCCGTGCGGGATCGAGGTGATGGACAGCCGCGCCGCCGCGCGCGCCTGGGGCGTGCTGCGCGCCGAGCTGCGATGGATCGGCGCGGCGCTCTATCCGCTCGCCTGAGCTGCCATACCCGATCTTCCAATTTGATTTGAAGTGCGGCATGATCCCCTCAAACAAGAAGGGGAGAGGATCATGCTGACTTCCGTCATTGCGCTGGCTGCTGCTCAAGCCGCCGCATTGCCACCTGCGGACTATCGCGACCCTGCTAATTGGCTCTGCCGCCCGGGTCGTGAGGATAGCTGCACCGTCAATCTGGA
>JBKBTU010000630.1:0-547 GCA_046290715.1 Sphingomonas sp.
GTATCCTATGGCGCAATCCTGTCGGTCGCCAATCCGGAGCAGAAGCTGCGCCCCGGCATGACCGCGACGGCAGAGATCGTGACGCTGCAGAAGGACAATGTGCTGCTCGTCCCCAACGCCGCGCTGCGCTTCACGCCCGGTGCCGGCAGCGGCCAGAACGCTGGCGGCGTTGCCGGCGCGCTGGTCCCGCGCGGCGGGCGGCGGGCGTCGCTGGGGGCGGAGAAATCGGCGACGATCGGCCGCGGCGCCAAGCAGACCGTCTATGTGAAGGGCGAGGACGGTCAGCCGCGCGCGATCGAAGTGACCACGGGCGACAGCAATGGCCAGGTCACCGAAATCCTGTCGGGCGACCTCAAGCCCGGGACCGAAGTGATCACCGGCCAGCTCGCCACCAGCGGCGGCAGCAGCGCGGCACCGCGCGCATCGGGCAGTGGCCAGCGCAAGGCGGGAGCGTCGGGTGGCTGATCCGATCATCCGCCTGCGCGGGGTCACCAAGACCTATGGCGAGGGACCGACCGCGTTTCAGGCGCTGAAGGGCGTCGATCTC
>JBKBTU010000631.1:0-546 GCA_046290715.1 Sphingomonas sp.
GTCTTCGCCTTCGCCGACGGCACCGGCACCCGGTTCGAGCACAAGCAGTTGATCGTGGTCCTGAGCTTCATCGGCCTTGCCGGCGTGACGAGCCTGCTGATGGCCGCCTATCTCGCCGGGATCGAGGTGAAGCCGCAGCCGCGCGACAAGGTCGCCCGGACGATCCGTCTCGCCCAGGGCGTCGTCAGCATGCTGCTGTCGGGCGGCCTCGGCTCCTTCCTCTACAATTTCACGCCGGCGATCCTGAAATGATCCTCATTCGTCCCGCCCTCTGCCTCACCCTGCTGTGCGCCGCCCCCGCCGCCGCGCAGACGCAGACCGCGCTCAACCAGCAGGCCGGCGCCGCGTGGAAGGCCGCCGATGCGACGATGACGGTGCAATGGCAGCGGACCTATGCCGCGATGAAGCGCCGCGACGCCGCCGACACCAGCCGCGGCGGCGGCTTCGGCTATGCTGCGGCGACGCTCGCCAGCCAGCGCGCCTGGCTCGCCTTCCGCGACACGCAATGTACGATCGAGGGCGGGGAATATGCGGGCGGATCGATGC
>JBKBTU010000632.1:0-546 GCA_046290715.1 Sphingomonas sp.
CTGCCCGACAGCTCGAACATGTGCCACGAGACCACCTCGGTCGCGCTGCCGGTCAGCATCGGCCAGGGCGTCGGCACAATCGACCTCGGCGACTTCGCCGAGACCGAATGCATCATGTTCTTCGGGCAGAACCCCGGCAGCAACTCGCCGCGCATGCTCCATCCGCTCCAGGAAGCGAGCCAGCGCGGCGTGCCGATCATCACCTACAATCCGTTGCGCGAGCGGGGGCTGGAGCGGTTCCTCAATCCCCAGTCGCCCACCGAGATGCTGACCGGCAAGGAAACGCGGATCAGCTCGCAATATCATCAGGTGAAGAACGGCGGCGACCTCGCCGCGCTGGCCGGCATCGGCAAGGCGGTGCTGAGCGCGCACGACGAGTCGCTCGCGCGCGGTGGTCCGGCGGTGCTCGATCTCGGCTTCATCGCCGAACACACCACCGGCTTCGACCGCTACGCCGCGTGGCTGCGCGCGCAGGACTGGGACGAGCTCGAGCGCCGCTCCGGGCTGCACCGCGCCGATATGGAGGCGACCGCACGCGTCTATGCC
>JBKBTU010000633.1:0-546 GCA_046290715.1 Sphingomonas sp.
GGTGTTTCAGGAAGTAGCAGGCGTCACCGGCATGGTGATGACCAAGCTCGACGGCACCGCGCGTGGCGGCGTGCTGGTCGCGGCGGCGGAGAAATACGGCCTGCCGATCCACGCGATCGGCGTCGGCGAGAAGGTCGACGACCTGCGCGGCTTCGATCCGCGCGAAGTGTCGCGGATCATCGCCGGTGTGGAGGCGTTGACCAAGGGGTGACCCGTTTCGCAGATGTTTCGACAAGCCCCCGAGCCGTTATAGAGTGACCGCATGACCGAATCTGCCCCGACCAAAGCCGCCCCCTCCCCTGGCCTGCGAATGCTGATCGATTTCGGTCCGCTGGCGGTGTTCTTTGCCGTGAACAGCTTCATGGGCGGGCCGCAGCTGACGCGGATGCTGGCGGCGACCGCGGCGTTCATGGTGGCGATCTTCCTCGCGATGGGGCTGTCGCTGTGGAAGACGAAGCATATCTCGCCGATGCTCTGGATTTCGGGTGCGCTGGTGCTGGTGTTCGGCGGTCTGACGCTGTGGTTCCACAACGACACCTTTATCAA
>JBKBTU010000634.1:0-546 GCA_046290715.1 Sphingomonas sp.
GCAGTGGTGGCCGGCAAGCGCGCGATGGCGCGCCACTTCACGGTGGCCGGGAAGGGGGAGGTTGCGCTTGCGATCCCGCAGCGCGACGAGCCGCCAACGATCGCGCACCGGCGGCTGGAGGGCGGCATTGGCTGGATCGCGATCCGCAGTTTCGGCGATTACATGGCGGCATCGGCATTCGATGCGGCTTTGGCCGAACTGCGGGATGCGCCGGCGCTGATCATCGATGTGCGCGGCAATGGCGGGGGCGATACGGCGGTTGCGCGCCCGATCATGGGGCGGTTTATCACCACGCGCGCGCCCTATGCGCTGATGCGGCGGCGGGCCGGGCGCGGGTTGAGCGCGCCATGGACCGAGTGGGTCGAGCCGCGCGGGCCGTTCACCTATGATCGGCCGGTGGTCGTGCTGTGCGACCGCTGGAGCGCGAGCATGGCCGAGGGGTTTCCGATGGGGATGCGTGGGCTGGGCCGGGCGCGGATCGTGGGAACGCCGATGATGCAGCGGGGCGCGGCAGTGTTCCCGCTGCGGCTCGACCGCACCGGGTTC
>JBKBTU010000635.1:0-545 GCA_046290715.1 Sphingomonas sp.
CGCCATCATGGCGCTGGAGGCGATGAAACGGCCGTGCAAGGTCGAGCTCCACACCGACAGCAAATACGTCATGCAGGGCATCACCGAATGGATGCGCGGCTGGAAGGCCCGCGGCTGGCTGACCGCCGACAAGAAGCCGGTCAAGAACGCCGACCTGTGGCAACGCCTGGACACCGCCCGCCTGCGCCACGACGTCAAATGGCGATGGGTCAAGGGCCATGCCGGCCACGAACTGAACGAACGCGCCGACCAGTTGGCGAATCGCGGGGTCGCAGACCTCCGGCGCGGCTAAATGGTGCGTAAGCCGGTCAATGCGGACTTACCGTCAACAACGACCCGCTGATCCCGCGCACCACCACATCCTGCCCGACCTCGGGCGCCGCGCCCTCGATGACGGCCGGCCATTCTGCGCCGGAGACAAACACCCGGCCCCGCCCGCCGACGAAGGCTTCGACCAGCATCTGCGCTTCGGCCGCGTCCTCGGGCGCTGCAACCGTGCCGGTCAGCAGGACCGTGTTCGAACCCATGGTCGCGACCGCGATCTT
>JBKBTU010000636.1:0-544 GCA_046290715.1 Sphingomonas sp.
GAGAAATCGGCCGAGGCGGCGCGGCTGAGCGCGGCGCTGGGGCGGTTGGGGTAAGCAGCCTCCACCGTCGCCCCGGCCTTGAGCCGGGGCCGGGCTTCTTCCCCGTCTCAAGGCAGCCCGGCCCCGGGTCAAGCCCGGGGCGACGAGGGGGTTAGTTAGGCCGTGGCGCGAACCGCAGCGCCTGGATCGTCGGCGGGTTGGTGGGGGCGAGCAGGATCTGGCCGTTGAGCTTGCCCTTGGTGCAGTTCCAGCGGAAATTGACCGAGAGGTTGCCCGTTGGCTGAAGCGGTTCGGCGGTGGGGCAGTCGCCGACGACACCCTTGATCCGCGCGAATTCCGTGCGCCAGTGCGCGGCGTCGCGGTCGAGCAGGAAATTCATTGCGAGCTTGCCGTCGAGCGGCTTCACGTCGCCCGCGGCATAGGCGGCGCGGGCGGCGTCGTGCATGCGCGCCAAGAGCGGGTTGAGCGGGGTAGCGATGGGCTCTGCCGCCCCCCCCTTCGCCAGCGACCAGAGCGATTGCCACACCGGCACTGCGGGAGCCGT
>JBKBTU010000637.1:0-544 GCA_046290715.1 Sphingomonas sp.
ACGGCCATCGCCGGACGGCGGATGGCCGAGACGACCGCCCGCCGCGGCGGGCTGACGATCATCCCGCAGGACATCCCGACCGACGTCGTCGCCGAGGTCGTCGCGTGGGTGAAGTCGCGCCACCTCGTGCACGACACCGCGATCGAGCTCGACCCGACCGTCACGGCCGGCGAGGCGCTCGTCCTCATCCACAAGCGCGCCCACGGCGCCGGAGTCGTCACCGTCGACGGCCGCCCGGTCGGCATCATCGAGCGCAACGCCTTCACCCTGCGGATGGCGGCCGAGTTCGGGCGGGCGCTCTACGCCAAGAAGCCGGCCGAAAGCCTGATGGATCGCAACGCCCCCATCGCCGAGGCCTCGACCAGCGCTGAGACCTTTTTCCAAGCCTATGACGCCGCCGAACTGGGGGCCCTGCTGAGCGGCTTCGTCGTCGTGGCCGACGGACGCTATCTGGGGGTCGGCACGGCCCTGCAGGTCGTCCAGGCGGGCGCGGCCCTGCACCGCCAGCGCGCCGAGGAAATGGGCGCGCTGGCGCGCGACCTGG
>JBKBTU010000638.1:0-543 GCA_046290715.1 Sphingomonas sp.
TTCGATTACGCCGGCTGGCGGCTCAAGGGCATGCTCGAATACCAGTTCGACGGCGGCGGCTCCATCCGCTTGTCGGCAAAGGGCGGCGATATCGAATATGCTTACTATGCGAGCATGCCTTACCGCTATGCCAACGGTAAGCCGGCCGCCATCCCCGGCATGGACACGCAGTTCGGCAACGTCGGCGGCGACGCCTTCGCCAATATCGCGGTGCCGGTGTCGACCTTCGCGCACCCGAGCGGCTTCCGCGCCTTCCGCTATCGCGACGGCATCAAGGCGAAGAACGCGCAGATCCGGCTCGACATCGACAAGCCGGTGAGCGAGGGCATAGACCTGTTCCTGCACACCCGCTATCAGAAGTATTCCTACGACTTCAACGGCCTGTTCCCTGGCTCGGGTACCGGCAACGCCGGCCTGACCAGCGCGGTCAACTATCTCACGCCCAATCCCGCGGTGTCGCCGATCATCGACCTGCTGCGTGCCGGTTTCGCCGCCTATCCAACGACGACGCGCTTCGGCATCAAGAACCTGCGTACCGGCGTG
>JBKBTU010000063.1:0-11958 GCA_046290715.1 Sphingomonas sp.
GCGGCCTGTCGGCGACCTGGGCGTCGAACGATATCGGCGGCCGGCTGATGGCGGCGCTAGAAAGCGCGACGCCGCTCTCCGCGGAGGAACTGCCGCCGCGCGACGATCGCAAGCCGGGGCTCGGCAAGGACGGCGCGCTCGTCGCCGACCTCCTGAAGCTGCTGCTCAAGATCCGCGCGCGCGACATCGACGTCGCCTCGCGCCTGCTCGCGCGGTCGGACGAGCTCGAAATGCTCGCCGCCGGCGTGCGCTCGGGGCTCCCCATGTTGGAGGGATGGCGCTACGATCAGTTCGGCCGCGATGCGCTCGATCTCGTCGAGGGGCGGCTGGGCTTCGCCGTCAAGAACGGCAAGCTCACCATGACGCGGACGGAGGATGCGGCATGACCAAGGCGTGGGCGATGCTGGTGCCGGTGCTGATTGCCGGCTGCACGACGATGGCGGAGCCGCCGGCGCCGCGCGGACCCTGCGTGGTCGGCGAGTCGCTGCGGATGCGCTTCGTCGGCATGAAGTTCCACGAGCGGATGCGCGGCGCGATCGAGCGCGAGGCGCACGCGGCGACATCGCGCGTGCTCAACCCGGGCGACGTCGCGACGATGGATTTCCGTCCCGACCGGCTCAACATCCTGCTCGACGACCTGAAGCAGATCGACGGCCTGCGCTGCGGATAACCCTGTCCCACGCAACGTCGACGAAAGTACGAGACCGCATAAACCGGTCGTGCTGAGCCTGTCGAAGCACAGGTGAGCCTTGAGGCCCTTCGACAAGCTCAGGGCGAACGGGTGCGTGCCGATCGACTCGGCGTCAGCCTGTTATGCCACCACCGCCCGCCGCTTGAGCGCGAGCGCCAGCGCCGCGTGGCGGCGTTCCACCGTTTCCGCGTAGAGCGCCACATCGCCAGGCAAGAGGTGCAGCGTCAGGTCCTTGGCGGTCATCGACAGCGACGCGCGTTGCAGCGGGCCGGCAAGGCCGCCGCTGAAGCGCTGGCCAAGGCGGATCGCAAGGCCCCACAAAATCGCCAGCTGGATCTGACCGCTGTTGGCGAGGCCGCTGAGCAGCGGGTGCGGTGCGGTGCTGCCGCCGAGGCTGGTGTGCAGCGCCTGCGCGAGCATCGCGCGCTCGGCGGCGTCGATCGCGACCCAATTGCCGTGCAGCGCGATCTCGAACCCGCGTTCGTCGCGGAATTCCGGATTGGCGCGCCAGCCGGTGTCGGCGAGCAGGCAGGCGGCGTGGCGGATGCGCGCGAGGTGCGGCGCATCGCCGGCGAACAACGGCGCGATCCAGTCGGCGAGCAGGTCGCCGTGCTCGGCGAAGCGGCCGAGCAGCCGTCCTTCCTCGCGCGCGGCGACGATCAGCGGGTCGAGGCTGCGCGTCGGCCGGTCGAGCGCGGCATAGAGCAACCCTTCGCGCAGGCCGAAGCTCGAGGCGATCGCGCTCGTCGAACCAAGTTCACGCATCACCACGCCGAGCAGAGCGGTGGCGTCGCCGAGCTGTGCCGCCCGCGTCGACGACATACCGGGGATCGCGCGCAGCCGCGGCTTGGAAAGGTGCGCGAGGCTGCGCCCCAGCCGCCCGACGGTCTCGGGCGCGAGCGCATAGCCGTGGATGATCGGCAACGGATAATGCGTCAGGCTCATGTCGAGCCGGGCGAGCGCGCGCCACGAGCCGCCGACCATGTAGAGCGGCAGGCCCCTGCCCCGCCCACTCCAGCCCGCCTCGCGAATCAGCCGCGTGACGTGCCGGTCGAAGCCCGGCCCGCGCCCTTGCCGCAGACCCGCGATGCGCAGCACGCCGAGCGGGAAGGAGATACGGTCGGTGACCGTGCCTGCGACCACCCGCACCAGTTCGAGGCTGCCGCCGCCGAGGTCGCCGACGATACCGTCGGCGTCCGGAATGGCGGAGAGCACGCCCATGCCCGCCGCGGTCGCCTCCTGCTCGCCGCTCAGCAGTTCGACGGCGAGGCCGAGATCGGCGGCGGCCTTCAGGAAATCGCCCCCGTTCGATGCATCTCGCACCGCGGCGGTGGCGACGGTGCGGACGCTCGCCTCCATTTCGCGCGCCACGGCAGCGAAGCGGCGCAGGCCGCCGATCGCCAGCGCCATGCTGTCGGCATCGATCGCGCCGGTCGCGGCGAGACTGCGGCCGAGCCCCGCCATCACCTTCTCGTTGAACAGGGTCGCCGGAATACGTGGATGGCCCTGATAGACGACGAGGCGCACCGAATTGGATCCGATGTCGATGATGCCGGTGCGGGGATAGGCGCGCGTCATGGGCGTGCGCGGCGTCCCGCCATCCCTGTGTTCGCCTGAACGCGTGAGCTTAGTACTGGCCGTGTGCTCCCGCGAAGGCGGGAGCGCAGTGCCGACCGTGTGCTCCCGCGAAGGCGGGAGCCCAGTCCTGGGTCCCCGCCTTCGCGGGGACACAAAGGATCGGCGCTGCCGAAACCATGCGCGCAGGCGACCCTGTCCAAACGGGAACGCGATTCGGGCGAGCGGCCGACCTTCATGCCCCGGCTTGTGGCCGCTGCGCCCCGCCGCAACAACCCGTTATCGCCGCCGCCTCAGTGCCAGCGTCGGCACCGCACCGCTTTCCGCCAGCGCCGCACCGCGCCCGGACAGCGACGGGTTGATCATGAAATAGCGGTGGAGGTTGAACGGCTTGTCCCCCGGCTCGTCACGGACGTAGCGACCATCGGGATGCAGCTCCCAGCTCTGCTCGGTATCGATGAGGTTGGCGACCATCACCTGATCGAGCACCTGGTCGTGGACGGTCGGATTCTCGATCGGCAGCATATATTCGACACGCCGATCGAAGTTGCGCGGCATCCAGTCCGCGGACGAGATGAAGACGCGCGCATCGTCGTTGGGCAGCGCGGAGCCATTGCCGAAGCAGAAGATGCGGCTGTGCTCCAGGAAGCGGCCGATGATCGATTTCACGCGGATGTTCTCCGACATGCCCGGCACGCCGGGGCGCAGGCAGCAGATGCCGCGAACGATCAGTTCCACCTCGACGCCCGCGCCGCTCGCCTCGTACAATTTGTCGATGATGATCGGGTCGACCAGGCTGTTCATCTTCGCCCAGACCGCGCCCGCGCGGCCGGCGCGCGCATGCGCGATTTCGACGTCGATCAGGTCGAGCAGCTTCTGGCGCAGGTCGCGCGGGGACAGCGACAGCTTGGTGATGTCGGTCGGTTCGACATAGCCGGTGACGTAGTTGAACATCTGCGCCGCATCGCGCCCCATCCGCGGATCGGCAGTGAAGAAGCTGAGGTCGGTATAGATGCGCGCCGTCACCGGGTGGTAATTGCCGGTGCCGAAGTGGCAGTAGGTGCGGAACTGGCCGTTCTCGCGGCGCACGACCATCGACACCTTGGCGTGCGTCTTCCATTCGAGGAAGCCGTAGACGACCTGCACGCCGGCGCGCTCCAGCGCGCTTGCCCAGAGGATGTTCTGCTCCTCGTCGAAGCGGGCGCGCAGTTCGACGACGGCGGTGACCGACTTGCCCGCCTCCGCCGCGGCGATCAGCGCGTTGATGACCGCGGGCTGCTTACCGGCGCGGTACAGCGTCTGCTTGATCGCGATGACGTCCGGGTCCTGCGCCGCCTGCTTGAGGAAAGCGAGGACGACGTCGAACGCCTCGTATGGGTGATGGACGACGATGTCCTTGGCGCGGATCGCCGCGAAACAGTCGCCGCCGAATTCGCGGATGCGTTCGGGGAAACGCGGCGTGAAGGGCAGGAACTTGAGGTCGGGCCGGTCCTCGTCGATCACCGCCGACAGGTCGCCGATGCCGAGCAGGTTGCCGCTCTCGGTGACGATCGCGTCCGCCCCGCCCAGCTCCTCGCGCAGCACCTCGGCGAGGGCGTCGGGCATGCCCGTCTCCAGCTCCAGCCGGATGACGCGGCCGCGGCGGCGGCGCTTGATCGCATTGGCGAAGTAGCGGACCAGATCCTCCGCTTCCTCGTCGATCTCGATGTCGCTGTCGCGCAACACGCGGAAGGCGGCGGCCCCGACCAGCGTATAGCCGGGAAAGACGATGTGCGCGAAGCGCTTGAGCAGCGCTTCGATCGACACGTAGCGCGCCGGCTCGCCCGGCAGCCGCACGAAACGCGGCGCGCTCGACGGGATCATCACCAGCTCGCGCACGGGTTCGCCGTCCGAATCGCGCACCACGTCGAACATCACCGACAACCCCTTGTTGGGGATGAAGGGGAACGGATGCGCGGGATCGAGCGCCTGGGGCGTGAGGATCGGAAAGATCTGCTCGCGAAAATGCTCCTCGAGCCAGCGTGCCGCGTCCGCATCCACCTCGTCGCGGCGCAGCACGTGAAGCCCCGCCTCGTCGAGCAACTGGCGCAGGTCGCCCCACACCGTCTGCTGGCTCGCCATCAGCGCGTCGGCTTCCTGGGTGATCGCGGCGAGTTGCTGGCCGGGCGTCAGCCCGTCCGACGAGCGACGATCGACGTCCTTCATCTGCTGGCCCTTGAGGCCGGCGACGCGGACCATGAAGAATTCGTCGAGATTGCTGCCCGAGATCGACAGGAAGCGCAGCCGTTCGAGCAGCGGATGCGCGGTGTTGCAGGCTTCGTCCAGCACCCGTCGGTTGAATGCCAACCACGACAGCTCGCGGTTGAAATAGCGGTCGTTCACCTCCGGGACGAAGGGATCGTCGTCGGCGTCGGAAAGGTGAGCGAGGTGCGCGGGACGTGTCATAATCAGGTCATAGGCAACAACGGTTGCGGTTGCGTGACGATCCCTGCCGCGGTGAGGACATTGCGCGCGAGCGGGATGGAGAGGCGCTTGCGGCTTTCGAGCACCTCCTGATCGAGCGCATCGACCACGCGCTGCACGACGATATGGCTGCGCTCGATCCGCGTGCTGAGCCAGCCCACGAGGTCGGGCCGCGCATCGAGCCCGCGACGCTGGAAGAGATGGTCGAGCAGCGCCGCGATCAGTTCGTCGTCGGGCGCGCCGATCGCGGCATGCGGACTCGCGGCGAGGCGCGAGCGCAGGTCGGGGAGCTTCACCCCCCACGCCGGCGGCAGCGCATCGGCGACGATCACCAGCGGCCGGTGTTCGGCCTGCGCCCGGTTCCAGGCGTGGAAGATCTGCGCCTCCGGCACCTTTTCGGCATCGTCGATGATCGTGCCGTGGCTCTTCGCCGCAAAGATGCGCGCGAGCAGGCTGCGGCCCGACTTGCGCGGACCGGTCAGCACCGCCGCCATCACCGGCCAGGTCGCCCAATGCTCCAGAGTCTGCGCGGCGCGGACGTTGGAGGGGGTGATGAGAAAGGCGTCGTCCTTGGGGTCCGCCGGCCACCCCAGCGGCAGCGCGAGCTGGTTCGTCATGCGCTCAGCCCGCGGGTCGGTCGTCGGTCGGCAGGTTGGGCGGCAGCAGCTGCGGCGCGCGGCGGATGCGCAGCGTCTGGCCCGATCCGGTCACCTGCAGGCCCCGCACCTCCAGCGCCGCCCGCAACGCGTCTGGATCGCCGTCATAGGTGACCCGCATCAGCGAGACGCCGCCGAGCGCGAGGCTGGTGGTGCTCGCCGAACGCACGCCCGGAATGCCGCGGACGAGCGCCTCGGTATTGGCGACGGCGCTCGCACCGGGGGTGTCGAACTGCACCGTCACCGGGATGCCCGCGCTCGCCGATCCGGTATCGCCGACGATCTCGGCCAGCGTCTCGCCGCTCGCATCGTCATCGTTCGCGGCGTCCGGGTCGATCGCGGCTTCGGGCTCCGGCGGCGGCGACAGCGTCGGGTCGAGGCCCAGAGCGCCGCCGCGCAGCGCCTGCTGGAACAGCGCGTCCATGCGCGTGACGCCGGTGTCGAGCAATTGCGCGAGCCCCGCGGCGCTGCCGACGCGCAGCGTGAAGCTGCCGATCAGCCGATTGTCCGGCCCGTGCCGCGCCTGGAACACGCCGATGATCGGCCCGCCGGGATAGCTGCGGTAGAGGCGCACCACCGGGATCAATATGTCCGACGCGCCATATTGGTCGATGATCGTCCGCCACCAGCCGCGCCCCGGCCGCGCGATCTGCCCGGCGTTGAGCAGCAGCGAATCGGCGCCGGTGCCCGATGGGCGGATATAGTCGATCGTTGAATTGCCGGTGCGGAACCGCGCCCAGGCCTCCTGCCAGTCGTTGCGCTGCTCGAACACCGTCTCGACCCCGCCCGACACCTGGAGCGGCACCAGCAGCATCGGCCGCGACCGGTCCGAATAGGCACTGATGCCGAGGACGGACGCGGCGCGTCCGCGATCGAACAGCACGCCCAGCCTGGCGATATAGCGCGTCGGCCCGATCTGCTCGTTCTCGACGACGATCCCGGACACGAGCTGGTCGAGCGTGCCGTCGGACACCAGCCCGCCGCCGCCGCCCAGCCGGCGCGACAGCTGCACCCAAGCCTTGCGCTGCGCCAGCCGCCAGCCGCCGAGCCGCGCCGCATCGGCCGTCTTAGCCGCCACGTCGACGGTGACGCCGCTGACCTCGAAATCGCCCGAGCTGTCGACCGGCGCGACCCCGCGGCCGCCCTCGATCTGGGCATAGGCCCCGGCGCCGAGCAGCAGGGCAACGCCGGTCAGCGACGAGATCAGGGTACGGACACGCATCGTGACCGCCTTTTGGCGAAGCGGGGCCGGGAAGCCAAGCGTGATGTGCGCGATCCTCGCGCCCTACCGGCGCGGCCCTGCACCCCCGCTGATGCGTGACCGCCGCGAAAGTCCGTTTCGTCATGCCGGACCTGTTCCGGCACCCACCGTGCCGCGAAAGCCGACGACGTCGATCTTGCGGAACGGCGGCTCCCGCAACGCGTCCGGGGTGACGGACCGACCGAAGCGAGCGCAGCGACGTTCGCAGAGGTCTCGCTGAAACCACGGAGGACACGCCCCCAGCGCCGAAGAGGAGTTGAGGATTGCCACCATCGCGCGCAAACCGTAGCAGGCTGGCCGGATGAGTACGCCCCCCTCGCCCGCTTCACCTGCCACTGGCGACCAGTCCTACACCTATGCCGATGCCGGCGTATCGATCGCCGCGGGCAACGCGTTGGTGCGCGCGATCGGGCCGCTCGCCAAGGCGACGCGCCGGCCCGGCGCGGACGCGGACCTCGGCGGCTTCGGCGGCATGTTCGACCTCAAGGCGGCGGGCTTCACCGATCCGCTGCTCGTCGCGGCGAACGACGGCGTCGGCACCAAGCTGAAGCTCGCGATCGAATGGGACCGGCACGAGGGCGTCGGCGTCGACCTCGTCGCGATGTGCGCCAACGACCTCATCGTCCAGGGCGCGGAGCCGTTGTTCTTCCTCGATTATTACGCGACCGGCCGGCTCGACAACGCGATCGCCGAGCGCGTCGTGGCCTCGATCGCGGAGGGGTGCCGCCAGGCGGGCTGCGCGCTGATCGGCGGCGAGACGGCGGAGATGCCGGGCATGTATGCCGAGGGCGACTACGACCTCGCCGGCTTCTGCGTCGGCGCGGTCGAGCGCGACCGGGTGCTGACCGGCCGCACGATCGCCGCCGGCGACGTCATCCTCGGGCTCGCCTCTTCGGGCGTCCACTCGAACGGCTTCTCGCTCGTCCGCCGGCTCGCGGCGGATCGCGGCTGGAAGCTCGATCGTCCCGCGCTGTTCGATTCGGACCGGCTGCTGATCGACACGCTGATGGCGCCGACGCGCATCTACGTGGCGAGCCTGCTGCCGCTGCTGCGGGAGGGCAGGATCAAGGGCCTCGCGCACATCACCGGCGGCGGTCTGCTCGAGAACATCCCGCGCGTCCTGCCCGAAGGCACGCACGCGGTCGTCGATGCGGACGCCTGGACGCAGCCGCGGCTGATGGCCTTCCTCCAGGCGCAGGGCGCGATCGAGCCCGAAGAGATGGCACGGACCTTCAATTGCGGGATCGGCATGGCGGTGGTCGTCGCGTCGGATCAGGCCGACGCCGTCGCGGCGGCGCTCGCCGCGGCGGGCGAGACCGTCCACACCATCGGCCGTATCGAAGCGGGCGCGCGCGGCTGCACCGTCCGCGGCTCGACCGAGACGTGGAGCGCGCGCGGCGACTGGACCGCGACGCACGCGCATGGCTGACCTACGTTCGCCTCCCTGCGTGAAACGCCGGGTTGGCAGGCCGTGAAGACGGTCGGCATCCTCCTCTCGGGCCGCGGCTCGAACATGATGGCGCTCGTCGAGGCGGGCATTCCCGTCGGCCTCGTCGCCTCCGACAAGCCGGACGCGGCCGGTCTCGCCTGGGCGCGCGACCGTGGCATCCCGACCTTCGCCTTGTCGCCGAAGGGGATCGGCAAGGTGGCCTATGAGGCCGAGGTCGATGCCGCGTTGCGCGACGCGGGCTGCGAGGTGATCGCGCTCGCCGGCTATATGCGGCTGCTGTCGGACGATTTCGTCGCGCGCTGGCGGGGGCGGATCGTCAACATCCACCCGTCGCTGTTGCCCAAGTACAAGGGGCTCGATACCCACGCCCGCGCGATCGCAGCCGGTGACGCGGTCGCGGGCTGTTCGGTGCACATCGTCACCGAGGAACTGGACGCGGGCGAGCTGCTCGGCCAGGCCGAGGTGCCGGTGCTGCCGGACGATAGCGCAGAGACGCTTGCGGCGCGCGTGCTCGCCGCCGAACACCGCCTCTACCCGCAGGTGCTGAAGGAGTTCGCCAGCCGATGACCATTGCCCTCGACCGCGTCCGCGACATCGCCCTGCTGCTGCCGGGCACCGCCGAACGCGACGACGCCTTCCTCGTCGCCGACGCCGTGTTCGTCGAAGTGCAGGAGGGAGCGGTCCGGGTGCGCGGCGACGACGGCTGGGATGCGATCGATCTCACCGGCGATCCCGACTGGACGCTCGTCGAGGACCGGATCGCGCGCAGCTGGGAACTCGTCGCGCCGCGCGATTTGCTCGAGGCGGGCGGGCGATGAACGACCGGCGCGGGAATGGCGAGACGGGCGACCAGGCACAGACCCGTCGCCGCTGGATCACGCTCGCCGAGGTGGTTGCTGTCGCCGGCGTCATCATCGCCGCGCTGACGCTCTACAATTCCTGGCAGGAGCGCCGCGACGCCGCCGCCGACAAGGCGATCGAAGCGGCGAGCGCGACCCGCGACAAGACGCGCTTCGTGCTGCGCGGCGTGCCCGATGCCGGCAAGCAGGCGATCCTGCTCACCCGCACCGAGGCGCACCCGCTCGGCGACATCCGCGTCACCTTCCCGGCCGCGCTCAAGGTCTCGCCGCAGGATTCGGTGACGCAGACGATCCCCGCCGACTGGTTCGCGGGCGCGCTGCGCGACGCGACCGACGGCGGCCCCGATACGGCGACCGGGCGACTGCCGGTGCTCATCCGCTACACCTATTTCACCGACGACCAGCCGACGACCCGGCAGGCCATCTACGACATCGTCTGGTCGACGCACGGCCGCGCGCTGCGCGGCCGTGCGGTGGAACTGATCGACCTGCGCCTGCGCGAGACCGGCGGCAACCAGAAGCGCATCGACGCGCTGTGGGCACAGGATCGGCCCCGCCGCTGATCGGCTGTTGGACCGGCCGCGACGCAAGCCGCTGATCTTGGGGACGGAACCGCGTGCGGCTGTCCTCCATAGCAGCGCTTCGCTAAAGTTGGTGTCGATCAGGCATGGTCACCCTCACCCTTCGCCGCCTTCGGCGTCTTTTCCCTCTCCCAAAGGGAGAGGGAGGGAGCGGCGCTGCTGCGGAAGGGTGAGGGTGACCACATGTCGTCGAAATCGACTTTAGGCGGTGCGGCAGCGCGCGGCTCTTTCTCACCGGTACAGAATTGGAAACGATGGGAAGTCGATCGTTTCCGTTAAGGTGTTCATCTTGTCTAGGTTCGCGACGTCGGGCGATCAGCGCGCGACCATCCAGCGCAGGAAGCGCGGCACCGCGCCGCGGCGGCCGATCCAGTCGCTATAGACTCGGTACGCCGGGTCGAGGCCGAGGTGCCGCTCCTCCGTCCGTGCGCGCCAGTAATAGACGCCGCTCACCACGCCCATCAGCGCGGTAGCGCGCACCGCATCGGTGAGGCTGCCGGTGGTCAGGACCGGCACGGTCGAAAGCCACCAGAACAGGTTCTTCGACAGATAGGCGGGATGCCGCGACCAGGCGTAAGGCCCATGGGTCAGGATGCCGCGATGCGTCAGGTTGGAGAAGCGCAGGCCGAACGCCACCGTCGCCCAGGCATAGATCGCGGTCAGCACGACGAGCACCGCGCCCCAGACCGCTAGCAGGATCGGATGGCCGGCGAACCAGTCCGTCCACTCCTGCGTGCCCGGATGATAGTCGAGCGGCCCGCCCGTCTCCATCAGGATGAAGGGCGGATAGCACATCAGCGCCGCCGTCCAGGCGGCCGCGAAGGGGTTGGCGCTGCGGATATGCGCGTCGACCGGGCGTAACGTCAGGACATAGCCGACGGTCGCGAAGGCGACGTCGACGACGAACATCAGGGCGATCAGCCATTGCGCGAGGCCGACGGGATCGCGCAGCGTCGCCATGTCGGTCCGGATGAACCCGCCGTAATTGCCGGGCACCACGGCGAGCATGAAGGCGAGGAAGAATGCCTTCACCGCCCAGCTGCGCAGGTGATTGTAGATCGCCTCGCGCTCGACGCCCTCCTGTCCTGTCAGCCACGCGCCGAAATGCCAGGTTCCATCGCGCGGCGCGACCAGATGGCGGTCGAGCCACAGGACATAGGGCACCGCCAGGACCGCCGCGATCGGCACCGCCCAACCGAAGCACCACATCGCAAAGGCGAAATTGCCCTCCCAGTAGAAACGCCCGATGCCGTAGATCAGCGCGATCCCGCCCCAGGTGACGAACAGCCCGGCCAGCTTGGTGAGGCTGACGTCGCGCGTCTCAGCGAATGGTCGGCGTAAAGTCCAGTCGATGCCGGTGGTGGGATTGCGATGGACCTTGTCGACCAGCAGCGACCAGCCGACCATCGGCAGCGCGCACGCGGCGAGGCCGCAGAGCGCCGCATACGGCCCGTCCATCCGGATCGCAAAGGCGAACGCGAGCCAGAGGCCGAGCCCCACGAGACCCGCGACCCCGACGCCGTGGCTGACGGCGGAAGGCGGACGCCGGTCG
This sequence comes from Sphingomonas sp., assembly GCA_046290715.1. GTDB lineage: Bacteria > Pseudomonadota > Alphaproteobacteria > Sphingomonadales > Sphingomonadaceae > Sphingomonas. The sequence continues at coordinate 11,090 of JBKBTU010000063.1, forward strand.
GCGGCATGCGCGGCGAGCGCGGGATCGTGGTACATGCCGCGGCGATAGCGCAGCATCGGTAAGCAAGTCGTGAACCATGCCGCAAGGGCGCTTGCACGTGGCGCGCGGCGGCGGTATCGACCTCCGCACGCCACGGCGCGCGGGTATAGCACAATGGTAGTGCAGCAGCCTTCCAAGCTGAATACACGGGTTCGATTCCCGTTACCCGCTCCAGCCTCTTATGAGCAGCGACCAGCGAACCGGGCAGTTTGCCAGACACCATCGAGGCGAAGTCGGACGGTCTCGTCAAACCTAACCGTGTTCCGGCGAAGGCCGGAATCCACGGTTACGAAACACAACGGCTGGCGGCGTCCGCGGTCCTGGGCTCCTGCCTTCGCAGCAGTACGGTTCACCGGTTGGCAGCCGACTGCGGTGGGCGCACTCAGGCGCCCACCCGCGCCGATCAATCCTTGGCCGTACCCGGCTCCGCCATCTTCCGATGCTGCTCGGCCAGGATCGCATTCGGCGTGATGTTGGCGACCGCCGACTGGAGCTTGTTCTTCCAGCCCGAGACGATCGACGCCTTCCCCGCCATCAACGCGTCCCAGCCGTCCTTCGCCACATCGGCCGGATCGCTCTTCTTGGGGTCGCTGCCGACATCCGTGTCGAGCATGTCGCCGCGTGCGAAGAATTCGGTGTCGACCGGCCCCGGCATCAGGTTGGTCAGCGTGACGCCGTCCGCGTCCTTGATCTCGTTCTGGAGCGCCGCGACGAAGCTGTCCACGAACGCCTTGGTGCCGTTGTAGACCGCCTGGAAGGCGCCGGGGATATAGCCCGCGATCGAGCCGGTTACGAGCACCTTGCCTTCGTTGCGCGCGACCATCGGCTTC
>JBKBTU010000639.1:0-543 GCA_046290715.1 Sphingomonas sp.
GGTTCGAGGTGCCGGTGTTCGCGTACCAGGTGAGCGGCGAATATGCGATGATCGAGGCGGCGGCAGCGGCGGGGGCGGGGGACCGCGATGCGCTCGTCCTCGAGACGCTGATGGCGTTCAAGCGCGCCGGGTGCAGCGGGGTGCTGTCCTATCATGCGCTGCATGCTGCACGACTGATGGGCGGATGATCGAGACCGAACGGCTGGTGCTCCGCCCATGGCGCGAGGCGGACAAGCCGGTGTTCCATGCGCTGGTGAATACGCCGGCGATGATGGAGCATTTCGGCGGCCCGGTGCCGCAGGCCCGGCACGACGCGATCCTCGACCGTCAGATGGAGCAGCAGGCGCGCCACGGCCATTGCATGTGGGCGGTCGAGCTGCGCGCGAACGGGGCACGGGCCGGAATCTGCGGATTGCGCATCGGTGGGCATCCCGGCACCCAGGTGCCGGAGGAACTGGAGATCGGCTGGCGGATCGGCGAGGCATATTGGGGACAGGGCATCGCGCGGGAGGCGGCAGAAGCGAGCATCGCCTGGGGCTGGGC
>JBKBTU010000640.1:0-543 GCA_046290715.1 Sphingomonas sp.
CCGGTGCCGAAATCGTCGAGGCTGAGGCGGACGCCCATGTCGAGGATCGCTTCGAGCGTCTGCACCGCGGCGGTGCCTTCGCGCATGAAGACGCTTTCGGTGACCTCGAGCTCGAGCCGGCCGGGGGGGAGGCCGCTGTCCTTGAGCGCGCGCGCGACAAAGGCGGCGAAGCCGGCATTGTGCAGCTGTTCGGGGCTGACATTGACCGCGACGCGGATCGGCTCGTCCCATTTGGCGGCCTCGATGCAGGCGGTGCGCAGGACCCATTCGCCGATCGGCGCGATCAGCCGCGCATCTTCGGCGAGCGGAACGAATTTGGCGGGGGAGATCGGGCCGAGTTCGGGATGGGTCCAGCGCAGCAGTGCCTCGAACCCCATCAGCGCGCCGGTGCCGGCCTGGACCACGGGTTGGTAGAGGAGGTGCAGTTCGTCCTTTTCGAGCGCGGCGCGCAGGGCGCCGACGCGCCCGTCCATCATGTCGGATGGCGCAATGATGTCGGCGCCCGCCCTCGTCTGTACCAGGGCCGATTTGACCATGACCGCG
>JBKBTU010000641.1:0-542 GCA_046290715.1 Sphingomonas sp.
CCCACCCTTGACACGGGTACAGTCGCACCGACTTCGTCGCCGGCGCCGACACCTACGAACGCGGCCGAGACGGTCACCCCGCAGGCCCCGGTTCAGAGCGAGCCCGAGGAAAAGAGCGGCCTGACGCAACGCCTCGCGGTCGAGCTCGCGATCCAGAAGACGGAACTCGTCGCCGTCCATATCGCCAACGACCCGCACTTCGCGCTAGACCTGGGTGTCTTCATCATGGCCGACCGCGCCTTGGCCGAGCAGAATTTCGGCGGAGCGGGGCCGGATCTGCCAAGCGAGCTGCGCGCGAGCGTTCCGCAGACCGGGGCCGCCGACTTCAGGAGCGGCAGCCAGGCGGCTGCGGCGTGGAACCAGCTCACCGACGTTCTGGACAGGTCGTGGCATGATCTGGCGACGCCCGAGGCACGCTTCGATGCATTTCGATCGCTCGACGATGATGCCAAGGCGGCCTGGCTCGGTTGGACCGTCGCTCGCGCGCTGCGCCCGGTGGAGACCGGCAAGGCCGGGAGCAGCTTCATCGATCATCTCGGCAG
>JBKBTU010000642.1:0-542 GCA_046290715.1 Sphingomonas sp.
GGATTGAAGTCGCGAACGCGGGCACCGTGAGCCTTACCACCGCCGATGAAGACAGGAGCGCGGCGATCGCCGTGACGGGCAACACCGCCGCCCTTCTGGCGACCGAGCTTCTTGCCCGAGCGGGCGACGTCGGCGCGCTCGCGCGTGCCACGTGCCGTCTCGCGACGCTTTTCCAGCTGCCAGGTCACGACGCGGTGCAGGATGTCGGCACGCGGATCGAGGCCGAAGACCTCGTCGTTGAGCTCGACGTCCGCCGCGGCGGTGCCGGCGAAGGATTGAACCTTGACCTTCACGTTCAGCCCTCCTGGCCGTCGGTTGCTTCCGGCGCGCTCGTCTCGGCGGGCGTGTCGGCAGCGGTGTTGCTGTTGGCAGCCTGCTTCAGGCTGGCGGGATACGGGGCGTCGGCATGCGCCTTCACCTTGACGGCGTCCTTGACGAACAGCCAGCCGCCCTTCGAACCGGGCACCGAGCCCTTGACGAAGATCAGGCCGCGCTCGACGTCGGTGCCCACGATCTCGAGGTTCTGCTGGGTGCGGTTCTTG
>JBKBTU010000643.1:0-541 GCA_046290715.1 Sphingomonas sp.
CGCCGGGTTCGACGATATTGCGGCGAGCTGGGCCGGGCCGGATGCGGTGATGCGCCGGGTCGAGGCGGCGGAGCGGATGGCGGCGCGCACGCGCGACACGATCGATGCGCGGGCACGGGCGGCGGTGCTGTTCCCCGGCGCGCTGAGTACGACGACGAGCCAAGCCATCGCGCGTGCCGAAAGCGCGTCCCAGGGCGTCGCACTGATGCTCGTCGCCCCCGAATTCATGCGGAGATAATGTGATGATCAACCGCCGCAATCTTGTTCTGACCGGTGCTGCGGGCGCGCTGTCGCTTGGCTTTGCGCCGCGCCTTGCCTTTGCGCAGGCGGCGAGCGACCGCCGCTTCGTGTTCATCATCCAGCGCGGCGCCGCCGACGGGCTCGGCACGCTCGCGCCGGTTGGCGACCCGGCCTTTGCCGCGCAGCGCGGGGTGCTGGCGCAGGATTTCGCCGATGCGGCGAAGCTGGATGCGATGTTCGCGCTGCATCCCAACCTCAAGAACGTCGCGCAGATGTATGCGGCGAAGGAGGCGCTGTTTGT
>JBKBTU010000644.1:0-539 GCA_046290715.1 Sphingomonas sp.
GATATGCGCCGCATGCTGAGTGCGGACGGCTTCGCGCTCGTGTCCGGCCGGCAGGTCGAGGCGATCGGACACTGTCCCCCGACCGAAACGCTGATCGATATCGCGGCATGGGTGCGCAGCCGCGGCAACGAGCCGGTGAGTACGCACGAACTCGGCGCGCTTTATCCCGCCGCCCGCGATCATGCGCAATTTGCGAGCGGACTGATCGCGCTGCCGCTGTACGACGAGGATGCGGTGCTGCTCTGGTTACGCGCCGAGCGGATCGAGGAGATCGAATGGGCGGGCAATCCGCACAAGCTTGCGTCGACCGGACCCGACGGCATGCTGACTCCGCGCGCCTCCTTCGCCAGCTTTTCTGAGACCGTGCGCGGCCGATCGCGGCGCTGGACGCTCGAGGAGGTGGAAGCGGCCCATCGGCTGCGCCGCCGCATCCAGGATGAGCGGCAGCATCAGCAGGTGCGCATGCTCAACCAAGAGCTCGGGCGCACGCTGATCGAGAAGGATGCGCTGCTCGCGCAGAAGGACGTCCTGATGAAGGA
>JBKBTU010000645.1:0-537 GCA_046290715.1 Sphingomonas sp.
ATCTGGTGCTGGAGGTCGACCGATTGTTCGAAGCTGGACAAATCCCCAGCAGCAATTGAAACCGGCGCTTGCATCGGGCGACGACCCCCGCTACAGCGCCGCTTCCCGAGATTCGCCGCAAGGCGAGTGGGCGTGTAGCTCAGTGGTAGAGCACTGTGTTGACATCGCAGGGGTCGCAAGTTCAATCCTTGCCACGCCCACCATTATCAGGCCCGCCGCTCCATGAGCTGGCGGGCCTTTTATGTTCTGGAGGCCCAGTAGGCGCGCCGGGATGGCGCGGCCGCGCGGATCAGGACCGGACGGATTGCCGCCGATGCGACGAAGCGAGCGGCGCTTTGCCCCGCCCGTGCGTTGATGCGGGAGAGCGGGACCTGAGGAGAGTGAGCATGACCGAGCGCGACCAGAACCGGACTCCCGGCGAACAGAATCAGAAGGGCAACCAGCCCGTCGACCGTCAGCAGAACCAGCAGCAGCAGGATCAGCAACGCGATCCCGCCGCGAATCGTCCCGACCAGTCGGACGAGTCGCGTCCCGACG
>JBKBTU010000646.1:0-536 GCA_046290715.1 Sphingomonas sp.
TCCCATTCGCAGCCGGTGACCGGATCGCGCAACTGCGCCATGATCGCCATCAAGCGCTCGATATCTGGGGGCACGAGTTCCGCACCATCGGCTCGGGGGGAGACCGCCTGCTCGCTCATGGCTTAAGTCCGATAATATACATTATGTTAAATCCGCATCGCTATGCGGCTCGAGGATCAGGACGTTCCCCTCCACCCGCCACGACTTGAGGCGCGACAGGAAGTTCATGCCAAGGACGTCGAGGTCGCCAAAGCTGGGCGCGACGAATACGGTAAGATTGTCGGTGGCGAGCGGCCCGACGGCGATACGCGCCGCCTCTGCCCGGCGCGCGTCGATCGGGCCGTTGGCCGTCGACACCCGCACTGGCGCGCCGTTCGTGTAATCGATCCCAGCAGCGCGCGCGGTTTCCTCGCTGATTGCGCTGACGGTCGCGCCGCTGTCGACCAGCATGCGGCGTTCAACGCCGTTGATCGTCGCACGGGCCCAGAAATGCCCGTCCGGCGACATGCGGATGCGCACGTTTTCGCCCGCGGTGA
>JBKBTU010000647.1:0-536 GCA_046290715.1 Sphingomonas sp.
GTGCAGCTGTCCCGGCTGGAGGAAGTGCGGCGCCTGTCCGGCGGGCGGGTGCCTTCGCAGATCGAGGTCGAACAGGCAGAGGCGGCGGTGGCGCGTGACACGGCGGCGGTTGCATCGGCCCGCGCCAATATCGAGGCGGCCTCGGCGCTGCTGCGCGGCAGTCTCACCACCCGCAGCCGTGCGGTGATCCGTGCGCCGGTCAACGGCGTGGTGCTCGCCCGCCGGGTCGAGCCGGGGCAGACCGTGGTCGCCAGCTTCAACACCGTGACCCTGTTCGTGATCGCGGAAGATCTGGCGGAAATGCAGCTGCGCGTCTCGATCGACGAGGCGGATGTGGGGCAGGTCAAGGGCGGTCAGCAGGCGACCTTCACTGTCGATGCCTATCCCGGCCGCCGCTTCCCGGCGACGCTCCAGCGGGTCGACCTTGCATCGAACAGCACCTCGCAGGCCTCCCCGGCTGCGGGTGCGGCGGCTTCGGTGGTCAGCTATGAGGCGCGGCTCGATGTGAACAATCCCGATGGGCTGCTGCGCCCCGG
>JBKBTU010000648.1:0-534 GCA_046290715.1 Sphingomonas sp.
TTGGCGCGGAGCCATTTGTTCACATTGCCAGGGCCAGCATTGTAGGCCGCGACGGCAAGCGGGTAGCTGCCGCCATAATAATCGAGCATCCGCTGAATATAGCTCGACCCAAGACGAATATTGTAATCGGTGTCGCTGGTGAGTGCGGCGCGATCATAGCCAAGGCCCAGCTTGCCGGCGGTTTCGCGGGCAGTAGCCGGCATCAGCTGCATCAGCCCGCGCGCGCCGGCATGGCTGATCGCCGCCTTGTCAAACTGGCTTTCCTGCCGCGCAATCGCATGGATCAGGGTGAAATGCGCCTCCTGTCCCGGCGGGACCGGGACCGAGGGATAGCCGGCTGCGGTATAGTCGCTGAGCCCGTTGGCGAGCGCGCTGCGCCCGACCATCACACCAAGATCGGGACGCCCGATCGTGCGCGACAATTCGGCGGCGAGCAGATGGTCGTCGGCGCTGGTGGCGTCGGCGGCGATCTGACGCAGGAACAGTCCCTGATCGTCGGCGCGGCCCAGCGTACCCAGCATCTGGGCGGCGCGG
>JBKBTU010000064.1:0-11926 GCA_046290715.1 Sphingomonas sp.
GGCGCATGTCCTTACCGATCCGGGCATACCGCTGCCGGCCGGGCCATGGCAATCCGTCCGCCGGCATCACTTGGCGGCGTGCGGCCGTTCGGTGGACATCGAATAGGGGCGGGCGACCGTGCTCTTCCCCCAGCGGGTATTGGGTCGCGCCGCCATCGTGAAGCGCAGCTCACCGCCCGCGCGCACTTCGTCGTCGCGGATGTAGACGCGGTCGAGCGGCACGCCGTTCAGCGTCACGCGGCCGACATAGCGGTTGGCCGCCGACAGTCCGTCGGCGCGGACGGTGAAGCGCTTGCCGCCATCGAGATGGAGCACCGCGCGATCGACGAAGGGGCGGCCGATGACATATTGGTTCGATCCCGGCGCGACCGGGTAGAAGCCGAGCGCGGTGAAGACCAGCCAAGCCGACATCTGGCCGAGGTCGTCGTTGCCTGCGAGCCCGTCCGGCGTCGGCCTGTATTGCGAAGCGACGATCTGCGCGAGCCGCTCCTGCGTGCGCCAGGGCGCGCCGGCATAGGCGTAGAGATAGGCGACGTGGTGGCTCGGCTCGTTGCCGTGGATATATTGGCCGATCAGACCGGCGATATCCTCGGCATGGCTGTAGTCGAGCTTGGACGTGTCGAAATCGAACATCCGGTCGAGCTTGGCGATCGTCGACCGGTCGCCGCCGAGCAGGCGGATGAGGCCGGCCTGATCCTGCGGCATGAACCAGCTGTATTGCCAGGCATTGCCCTCCGTATAGTCGGAACCGTAGTTGATCGCGGTGGGGTCGAACGGGGTGCGGAAGGTGCCGTCGGCGCGGCGCGCGCGCAGCCAGCCGCTCTTGGCATCGAAGCTGTTGCGCCAGTTGCCGGCGCGCCGGTCGAAACGATCGGCGATCTCCGTCCGCCCCATCGCCCGTGCCATCCGCGCGATCGTCCAGTCGTCATAAGCATATTCTACCGTCTTGGATGCCGCTTCGGGCTCCTTGTCGATCGGTACGTAGCCGCGCGCCATATAGTCGCCGAGCCCGCCATAGGGCGCATAGCTCGCGCTCGCGACCATCGCGTCGAGCGCGGCATCGGCGTCGAAGCCGCGGATGCCCTTCAGATAAGCGTCTGCGATCACCGGCGCGGCATGATAGCCGATCATCGTCCACGTCTCGCGGCCGGCGAACTGCCAGACCGGCAGAATGCCGTCCGGGCTGTAGCGCCGGCTGTCGATCAGCGAGCGCACGACGTCACGCGTCGTCTGTGCGGGCTGCACGAGGGTCAGCAGCGGATGCTCGGCGCGGAACGTGTCCCAGAGCGAGAAGGTCGAGCGGAAGGTGAAGCCGTCCGCCGTGTGCACCTGATCGTCCGGCCCGCGGTAGCGGCCGTCGGCGTCGCTCCAGACGCTGGGCGCGAGCAGGGCGTGATAGAGCGCGGTGTAGACGGTCCGGCGCATCGGCACGGGAGCGGCGATGTCCAGCGCGCCGAGCGCCTGCGTCCAGGCGGTTTCGGTGTGCGCGCGTATCGTGTCGAAATTGCCTGCCTCGGCATCGAGATTGGCGACCGCCGCGGCTTCGTCGACACCCGAGAGCGCGACCCGCACTTCGAGCGGCGCGGCGAGCGTGCCGAAGTCGAGTTGCGCCTCGAGCGCGCGGCCGAGTTTTTCGGCGAGCGCATCGCTGCCGCGGCCGGGCCCCTGGAAGCCTTTGTATGGGATCGTCGTGTCGCGATCGACGAAGCTGTGGCCGACGAGCGGCGCCGAAAAGCGCATCGCGAAGAAGAGCTTGCGCCCCGGCGCCCAGCCGCGCGTCTCGCGGAAGCCGGTCAGCGTGCCGTCGGGACGCAGGTGCAGTCCCGACCACAGTATCTTGCCGGGGTAATTGTAGAGCGAGGAGCGCAGGTCGATTAGCAGATGCGCCGCCTGCCCGGCCGGAAAGGCATAGCGATGCACGCCGACACGGGTACCGGCGGTGAGCTCGGCGCGGATGCCGGGATCGGCGAGCGTGACCGCATAATAGCCCGGACGCGCGACCTCGCTGCGGTGGTCGAAACGCGACCGATAGCCCGAACCGGGCTTGGCGGGGTCGCCGGGATCGAGCCGCACCGTATCGCCGGCCTGCGGCATCACCAGCACGTCGCCGAGGTCGGAATGGCCGGCGCCCGAGAAATGCGTGTGGCTGAAGCCCTGGATCGTCGGATCCTCGTAGCGGTAGCCGGCAGCATGACCGTAGCAGGCGCGGATCTGGCAGCCGGTGTCCGTGTCCGGGGATAGCTGGACCATGCCGAACGGGGCGGTGGCGCCGGGAAAGGTATGACCTTCGCCGCCGGTGCCGATCATCGGATCGACCGCATCGATCGGCGCGGTCTGGGCGATGGCAGAGGGCGCGAGGGGGAGGGCGAACAGCAGCGCGGCGAAGCGGAGGGATCGGTGCATACCGCAGCCTAAGCCGCTGTCCCCTTTAGCGGAAGTCTGTCGGCTACCGCTTGCACGCCGGCGAGCCCGGCAGGTCAGCGTTCGCCGTTGCGGCGCATCGGCATCGCATCGATGGTTTCCTCAAGACGTGTGGCAGGCAAGGGCAGCCGCTGGCGGAGCTTGACGCCCCCGTCCTTGCCGATCAGCACCACCGTAAAGCGGTCGGAGGGCAGGGCAAAGCGTCGGCGCAGCGCGGCTGCGCTATCGCTTGCGCCCGATACGCCGCCACCGACGACCTCGACGACCGCGAGATCGCGCTCCGCCGCGCCGGTCTGCCATCGCGCGAGGATGTGCCGCTGCCGGGCCAGCGCCGGATCGCGGTTGTCCGGAGCGGCGATCAGCAGGACGCGCTTGTGCCACGTCATCGCCGAGAGCGTGGGCGGAGCGGCCGCGATGAGCGACAGGGTCACGATCGTCTGCAGCGGGGTCATCGCGCATCAACGCGCGGCACGCTTCGCCGTTTCAGCAGGCCCCGGGCGGGCGATACGGCTTCGACATCAGCCCGCAAGCGGGTATATGACATGACGTCATCCCATATGGTGAGACAATGAAGGTGGGAGGGGATCGATGACGTTCGTGGCATGGACGATGGCACTGGCCGCCGCAGCGGCCGCGGCTCCGCCGCCCGCGTCGTGGGTCGATGCGGACACGGGACACCGTATCGTCAGAGTCGATGCGACCCCCGGCAACTATGCCCTTTATTTCAACTACAATCCGTTCACCCCGCAGGGCGATCTGATGATCTACCTGACGCCGGAGGGTATCCGCGTCGCCGAACTCAAGACCTGGCGGACGCGGCTCGTGCTGCGAGCCAAGGTCGACCGGCTGCTGTTCGCGGGGCCCCGCAGCCGGAGCGCCTATTACACGACCAAGGCTGCCTCGGTCGACGACGGCGGACCGTTCCAGGTCTGGCGGGTCGATCTCGACACCGGCAAGACGCGCAAGGTGGCGGACATGCCCGGCGGCCGGATCGAGGCGATCAATGCCGACGAGACCTTGCTGGCAGGGGAGCGCGAACTGGCACCGCCGCCCCCGGCCATCGCCGCGCAAGGCCGACGGGATCCGAAGACGGGCGCGCCGACCTATTCGGGTACCGGCCCGGACGGTCGGCCGCTGTCGTTCGGTGCCGCCAAGGCGCAATGGATGGCGGCACGCCTCGCCGCGCGCGTGCCCATGGAACTCTACACGGTCTCGATCGCCTCCGGCGCACGGCAGAGCGTGTACCGCGCCACCGACTGGTTGAACCACGTGCAATTCTCGCCGCGCGATCCGACGCTGCTGATGTTCTGTCACGAGGGTCCCTGGGACCAGGTCGACCGGATATGGACGATCAGGACCGACGGCAGTGCGCTGACGAAGGTCCATCAGCGCACGATGGCGGGCGAGATCGCCGGTCACGAATTTTGGAGCGGCGACGGGCGCACGATCCTGTACGACCTGCAGACGCCTGCGCATCGCGTCGGCTGGCTCGCGAGCTACGACGTGCAGACCGGAGCGCGCGTCCGGTATCTGGTGGCCGCCGATCAGGCATCGTTCCATTTCACCCAATCGCCGGACCGACTGAGCTTCGCCGGCGACGGCAGCGAAGGGGGCAAGTGGATCAGCATGTTCACGCCGCGCCTTCTCGCGACGCCGCAGCCGGGGCTTGTCACCCCCGGTATCCTCGAGACGCGCCGGCTCGCCGGGCTCGCGCGGCACGATTATACGCTCGAGCCGAACGAGCATTTCACGCCCGACGGCCGCTGGATCGTCTATCGTACCAACCTGGAGGGTGCGCCGGCGATCTATGCGGTATCGACCGCGGCTGAACCTTCGCGCTGAAACGATCGAAGGGGGCGAACGGCGGATGGCGAAGCGCAGGGCAAGGACGGTCCTAGCGAGCCTGTCGATCGCGGCGGGCCTGATCGTGGCCGGATGCTCGCCGCTGACGGTGTTCGACACGTTGGTGCCGAAGGACGGCGGTGTGGCGAAGGTCGGCTCGGCGATCGCCTACGGACCGGCGCCGCGGCAGACGCTGGATGTCTACGCACCGCGCCAGCGGGGGGCGGGTAGGGCGGTCGTCGTCTTCTTCTACGGCGGCAGCTGGAACAGCGGGACCCGGACCGGCTATGCCTTCGTCGCGCGGGCGTTGGCCGCCAAAGGGTTCGTGGTCGTCGTCCCCGACTATCGGTTGGTGCCCGCGGTGCGCTATCCGACGTTCGTGGAGGACGGCGCAGCGGCGGTCCGCTGGACGAGGGGCCATGCCGCCGCATTCGGCGGTAACGCGAACCGCATCGTGCTGATGGGCCATTCGGCCGGAGCCTATATCGCCGCGATGCTGGCCGTCGACGACCGGTGGCTGAGGGCGGACAGGGCGGCGGTCAGGGGGCTGGTCGGCCTTGCCGGACCCTATGACTTCGCGCCCTTCGACGTCGAGGCCAGCCGCGCCGCGTTCGGCGGATGGCCCCGACCGGCGGACACGCAACCGGTCACCTGGGCCGGGGCCGGCGATCCGCCGGCGCTGCTGCTGGTCGGCGCCGACGACACGGTCGTACGGCCGCGCAACAGCCAGGCGCTCGCCGCCAAGCTGCGCGCCGGCGGCGTCGCGGTGACGCTTCGATCCTATCCGAAGGTCGGGCACGTCGGTCTGCTCCTCGCGCTGGCCCGGCCGCTGCGCGGGAGGGCACCGGTGTTGCAGGACGCCGCGGACTTCATCCACGCGGTCGAGTGAGCTGAGCCCGTACGATCGGCGCTGCGAAGTTGGGGAGTTTGGTGCTAGCGGATGCGCATGCTTAAGAGTCGGGCGAAGCGCCTTGCACATGACACCGAACTGGCGCTTGCGCGGCTTGCCGCGATCGAGGCGGCGGTTTCCGCCTTGGGCGACGAGGATCTGCTCGATTTCGCCGACATCTTCGCGGCGGGCGATCCGACGCCGCTGCGCGCTGGCGAACGCCGAGATGAACGCTCGCGGTCTCAGCCTGTGAGAAAGCTGCCGTCCCGGTTCCGGCGTCTCGACGGGGCGTTGGCCGACCTTCCCGTCGAGGAACCGATGCTCCTCACCGAGCTCGACGGCTTCCTGACCGGGCTGCTGCTGTGTCCGGACGCCAACATTCCCGAGCAGGAATGGATGACGGTCATATGGGGCGCGGATACCGATGGCGTGCCGCCGTTCGAGGATCCGCTGGACGTCGAATGGTTCGAGCGGGCGGTCGCGGCGCGCAGCGAGGAGATCGGCCGGGATCTCGCCCGCGGCAAATTGCAGCCGATCCTCGATATCGACGAACGCGACGGCGAGGTCCTGTGGGAACTCTGGATCGACGGGTTCACCGAGGCGGTGGCGCTCCGGCCGGCGGCGTGGGACATGCTGGGGGACGATCCCGAATGGTCGGCGTCGTGGCATCGCCTGGAGCTGCTGATCGCCATCGCCCGCGACGAGAGCGACCTCGACAGCGTCGCGATCAACGCGTTCCAGGACCGCGCGGTGGCCGAACTGACGGAGGGTGTCCAAGGCCTCTATGCGGCGCGCGCGCGGCTGGGCGGCGCGACGGGGGTGACGTCCGGTCCGGCGATCGCAGCCAAGGTCGGCCGCAACGATCCATGTCCCTGCGGATCGGGGAAGAAGCACAAGCGCTGCTGCGGCTGACCTGATCCACGCCGCCCGGATGGCGCGTCGGTGAGGCCCGCCCTAACGCGTGATGACAAGACACGAGACCGTTCGTGCTGAGCCTGTCGAAGCACAGGTGAGACTCAGGCCCTTCGACAGGCTCAGGGCGAACGGTGAGTGCGGATCAACGTGATGTCATCACGTTCTAAAGAGCCGGCGGCAGCCAGGCAGGCTCGAACTGCACCCGCCGCGGGCCGATCGGCGACAGCGCGCGCAGCGCCGGCAGATCGACGATGTGGACCCTGCTCCCCTCGCGCTCGATCACGCCGTCCTCGCGCAGTTCGCGCAGCTTCCGGTTGACGTGCACGGCGGTGAGGCCGGTCAGATCGCCGATGACCTCCTGCGTGAGCGGCAGGTCGAAGGCATCATGGTCCACGGCGCCGAGCGCGGTCAGGCGCGCGTGGAGGTCGAGCAGCAGGCGCGCCACCTGCTCTTTCGCGGAGGCGCGCCCCGTCACCACCAACGCGTCCATCAACGCCAGGCGTTCCACCTGGGCGGCAAAGGTCATCAGCGCCGCAAGCCGGGGGAAGCCCGCGTAGATCGCGCGCAGTTTCACGAAGGGGACGAACGCGACCGTGGTGTCCGTCAGCGTGGTCAGCGTGTCCGCCGCGCGCGGAAGGACCATGCTCGTCATGCCCAGCATGTCGCCCGCCAGATGCACCTTCTGGATCAGCCGCGCACCACTGCCCAGCATGACCGAGGACGCCACCCAGCCGCGAAGCTGAAGGTAGAAGCCGGACACGAGCTCTCCCTCGGTGCGGATCACCTCACCGGCGCGCCGCTCGATCTCCGTATCGGCGAGCGCGACGAGCGCGTGCTGTTCGTCGGCGGTGAGGTTGGCGAAGGCCTGCCACCGGTGGGTTGGGTACACGGTCCTACCTGTCTGCAGAGCGACGATCCCCGAGCATGGTGCGCGCGGCCGATCGCCGCAACCCGCCGCGTGCAGGTCGCCCTCGGGCAGGGAACGCCGGTGCCGCGTCAGTCGTGAAAGGTCGCGATCGTTTCGAGCGGTTCGCGCGCGGCGATCACGCCGTTCACCGGGTCGTCGGTGTCCGCATAGCCCAGCGCCATGCCGGCGATGATATATTCGTCGTCGGGTATCGCGAGGACGCGCCGTGTCGCGGTCCAGAACAGGTTCCATGCGCCTTGCGCGCAGGTGTCGAGCCCGCGGTCCTTCGCCGCCAGCATCAACGTCTGCATGAACATGCCCACGTCGAGGAACGACATGGAATCCAGATCCTTGTCGATCGTGAAGATCAGCCCGACCGGCGCATCGAAGAAGCTGTAATTGCGACCCCACTGCCGCCACGCCGCCGCTTCGTCGCCGCGCGGAATGCCGATCCGCCCGTACATGTCCTTGCCCAGCGCGCGCATCCGCGAAACGTAGGGCTCCTTGCGCTTGGACGACCGCGCGAATTCGGCGGATGCGTCGTCGGGCCGGGTCTCGCGATGCGCCAGAACCTCGTCCTCGAGCCGCCGACGGGTCTCACCCGTCACCACATGCACCTTCCAGGGCTGGATGTTGGTGCCCGACGGCGCCAGGGACGCGGTGAGCAGCAATTCGCGTATCGTCGCCATCGGCACCGGATCCGCCTTGAAGGCACGGATCGATCGTCGCGCGCGGACAACGTCATCGAATTGCATGCTCTGTCCCTTCCGATCCTGCCTCAAGCCGGGATCAGTACGTAATGCCGATCTTGCCGAAATGCGCGGCACTCATCTCGTAGCGAAAGGCATCGGCAAGCTCGGCGAGCGGGAAGCGCCGATCGATGACGGGGCGAAGATCGCCCTGTTCGATCGCCCGAACGAAGTCCCGCTGATCCTTGCGGCTGCCGACGATCAGTCCTTGCAGCCGGGCCTGTTTGCTCATCAGCGCGGCGGTGGGCACGTCTCCGCTGGCGCCGGTCAGCACTCCGATCAGCGAGATATGGCCGCCGACGCGCACCGCCTCGATCGACTGTGCCAGGGTGCCGGGGCCGCCGACTTCAACGACGTGGTCGACGCCGAGCCCGTCGCTCCAGTCGAGGATCGCACGGCCCCAATCGGGCTCGCTGCGATAGTTGATGACGTGATCGGCACCCAGCGACCGGGCGCGGGAGAGCTTGTCGTCCGAGGATGAGGTGATCGCGACACGGGCACCCATCATCTTGGCGATCTGCAAGGCCCAGATCGACACGCCGCCGGTGCCGAGCAGCAGGACACGGTCGCCGGCCTTCAGATGCCCGTCGACGACGAGCGCCCGCCATGCGGTCAGGCCGGCGGTGGTGATCGTCGCCGCCTCGACCGCATCGAGCCCGCGCGGCGCGTGCGTGAAGGCGCTGGCGGGGCGGACCACGATGTCCTGGGCGAAACCGTCGACGCCGTCGCCGGGCGTCCGGCGGAAGTCGCCGATCGTCGCCCCGCCGTCCTGCCAGTCCGGAAAGAAGCAGGATACGACGAAATCGCCGGGCGCGAATTCGCTGACGCCCGCGCCCACCGCCTCGACGATACCGGCGCCGTCGGCGAGCGGGACAAGGCCGTCCGCCGCCCCCATCCGACCGGTGACGACACCCAGATCGTGGTAGTTGAGCGAGCTGCCCTGCACCCTGACGCGGATCTCGCCGGCGCCCGGCTCGCCGGGATCGGGGCGATCTTGCAGTTGCAAATTGTCCAGCGCCGCCGGCGCGTTAACGATCATCGCCTTCATCGATACGTCTCCATGACCGGGGTGCAGAACGCGGCATCCGTCCAAGCTATCCCACTCTGCCGACCGGTATTCGTCGTCGGCGAGGGCGTCCCATTCCGCCCGATCCGCGTGCAATGTTAAACGGCCGACCGCGACTTGGCGGCGGGATTGGGTTAGGGGTCGGCAATCCCAGCCGACGAGCATGCCAGTGGGCGACGAACGCACAGAGACGATGCAATGGCCGTATTCCGCGGGGGGCATGGCGGCATGCATCCGCGCCTTCGATTGGACGGCGACGCCGCTCGGGCCGGTCGGCCGATGGCCCCGGAACCTGAAGACGATCGTCGATCTCATGCTCGATTCGCCCAGCATGATGAGCCTCGTCTGGGGTCCTGAGGCGATCCACCTCTATAATGACGCGTTCACCGAATTGCTGCGGGAGCATGGCACCACCGCGCTCGGCCGGTCGGCCTTCGAGACGTTCGCACGCTCGCGCGACGTGTTTGCCGCGGACGTCGCCGCCGGCATGGCGGGACGCTCGGCGCGGTTCCTGGCGCAGCGCTATCCGGTGCTCCGCGACGGTCGTCTGCAGGATGCCTGGTTCGACGTCGATTACGCCCCGATCCGCGACGCGGCGGGGAAGGTCGATGGCGTCTTGTGGACCTTGCGCGAAACGACGGCGCAGGTCGCGGCGGAGCGCGCGCTGCGCGAGAGCGAGGCGCGGCACCGGCTGCTGATCGGATCCTGGGCGCAGGCGCTGTGGGAAACCAGCCCGACCGGCGTCGTCGTCGCCGACAGCCCGAGCTGGCGCGCCTATACCGGACAGACGCTGACGCAGATGCTCGGCTTCGGCTGGCTGGATGCCATCCACCCCGACGATCGCGGCCATGCCCGCCAGCAATGGCGCGAGGCGGTCGACGCCTGCGGGGTCCTGGATGCGGAATTCCGGATCTGCGTGCCTGGCGGCGGTTGGCGTTGGACGAACGTGCGCGCCGCGCCCGTCCGCGACGCGCAGGGGGCCATCGAGAAATGGGCGGGGATGAACATCGACATCGACGTGCGCAAGCGCGCCGAGGACGCGATGCGCGAGAGCGAGGATCGGTTCAGGACGCTCGCCGAAACCGCGCCCGCGCTGATCTGGCGCAACGACGAGGCCGGCCGCAACGTCTTCATCAACCGCAGCTTCACGACCTATACGGGGCTCGACATCGATCGCGTCAGCGGCGAGCAATGGCAGGCGCTGGTCCACCCGGACGACGCCGGGGCCTATGTCGCGGATTATCTCGCCGCGGTCGCCGAGCAAAGGCCGTTCCAGAACCGCAACCGGATCCGGCGGCACGACGGTGCCTGGCACTGGTTCGAGAATTACGCGCAGCCGCTGTTCGATGCGCAGGCGCGGTACGTCGGACACGTCGGCGTATCGACGGATATCACGACCATCGTCGAAGCCGAACGCGTCCGACGGGAGAGCGACGCGCGGCAAACCACGCTGATGGAGGGCATTCCGCAGCTGGTCTGGCGCTCCTGCGACCAGGGGCGGTGGACGTGGTCCAGTGCGCAGTGGCAGCACTTCACGGGCCAGGGGGCGGATGACAGCCGCGACTTCGGGTGGCTGGACGCGATCTTCGCGGACGATCGGGACGCGACGATGCGGGCGTGGCGCGATGCGCGACACGATGGCCGGTTGGATGTGGAACACCGCGTACGTCGCGCGAGCGACGGCGCGTTCCTCTGGCATCGTACGCGTTCCGTACCGGTGCGGGATCAGGCGGGCAGCATCATCGAGTGGCTGGGGACCACCACGGACGTGCAGCAGCTGAAGGCATTGCAGGAACGCCAGACGGTGCTGGTCGCCGAGCTGCAGCACCGCACGCGCAATCTGATGGGGGTCGTCCGCTCGATGGCGGACAAGACCGCGCGCGCCAGTGCGGATTTGGCCGATTTCCGCCATCGCTTCCGGACCCGGCTCGAGGCGCTGGCGCGCGTCCAGGGCCTGCTGTCGCGGCTGGACGAGCATGATCGCGTCGCGTTCGACGACCTGCTCCATACCGAGCTTTCGGCGATGAACGGTGGCGCCGAGCGCGTGACGCTGCGCGGGCCGACCGGCGTGCGGCTGCGTTCGTCGACCGTGCAGACGCTGGCGATGGCGCTGCACGAACTGGCCACCAACGCGCTAAAGTACGGCGCGCTCGGCCAGGCGCACGGGCACCTCGCCGTCACCTGGTCGCTCGAACCGGCCGGGGATCGCGGCCGGCCGTGGCTGCACGTCGACTGGCGTGAGAGCGGCGTCGTCATGTCGCCGGCAGCGGCTAAGGCGCGAGGCGGCGGGCAGGGGCGCGAGCTGATAGAAAAGGCTCTGCCGTACCAGCTCGACGCCAAGACCTCGTACACGCTCGGGACCGATGGCGTTCACTGCTCGATCTCGGTGCCCGTGTCCGCGAGCCATGCCTCGCCGTCCGGTGGGTGAGGGCAGGTTCCGGACGTGACGCCTCAGGCCGGCGCGACGCTTTTGGTGAACTGGTGCAGATAGGCGGGCGAGAAGCTGGACACCGCCTTGAGCGCGGCGACATCGGGGATGAAGAACTCCTTGCCCGCATAATCGACCAGTTCCTCGTCCTGCAGACGCCGCATCACGCGGTTGGTATGGACCGCGGTGATGCCGAGCAGCTCGCCCAGAGCCTCCTGCGTCAGCGGCACGTAGAAGCGGTTGTGCTCCGCGAGGCCCGCCATCCGCGCCCGCTCGAACAATTCGCACAGCAGATGCGCCATCGCCTGATAGGCATCCTGCGAATTCATCAGCCACACCCGCAGGATCGCCTCGTCGATCAGCTTGGCGCGCCACAGCGCCTGGCCGATCGCCGGCGAGCGCTGCACCGCGGCTTCCATCGCCTGCTTGTCGATCTTGCCGACTTCGCAGTTCGTCACGGCGACGATGGCGTGCTCCATCGCCGCGCCGGCGACGGCGTGGATGCCGCAGAAATCGCCAGGCAGCATCAGTCCGGTGATGCGCCGCGAGCCGTCTGCCCGACGGCTGTAGCGCGCGGCCCAGCCGGACAGGATGACGTAGACGAAGTCCGGCCGCTCTCCCACCGCGAGGATGTCGCGATGGTGGCGAACGTCCGTCACGGTATAGGGCAGCGACAGCAACGTGTCCGTGTCCGCGGTCGAAAGCTCGA
>JBKBTU010000649.1:0-534 GCA_046290715.1 Sphingomonas sp.
GGGGGGATCGAATTCGAAACTGACCGTGCCGGTCAGCACATAGGGCGCATAGATGGCGGCAATCGCCGCGGCGTCGCTCGGCACCGCGGCGCGCAGCTGGACCGGGGTCACCAGCCCAGCTTTGCAATCACCACATCGATCAGCCGCGCATCGGCCTGCGCCGTCGGGCCGGCCATCGGGCCATAGGCGGCGCATTCCAGGCAACGCGCCTGCATCGACGATGCACCGGCCAGGCGGCGGGCATCGCCCAGCGCCTGCGCCAGCACCGCGCGCCGCCCGGCGGCCAGCCGCGCATAGATGTCGCCGCCGCTTTCGGGCGCCGCTTCTTCCTCGTCATCGCCGCTGCCGGTGGCAAAGCCGGCGATCAGCTGGTCGAACCAGCCCGGCTCCTTTTCAAGATGCACGGCATGCACCTTGGCGGGGTCGAGCTTGGCGCGCTTGGCTGCTTCGGCTACGGCATCGTCCAGATTGCCGAACCGGTCGACCAATCCCAGCTGACGCGCCGTGCCGCCGTCCCACACCCGGCCCTGGCCG
>JBKBTU010000650.1:0-534 GCA_046290715.1 Sphingomonas sp.
CGGATCGGGGACGGCGACGACGATCGAGACCTATCTGCGCGACGAGCTCGGCTACGCATTGCAGAGCGGCTATCGCAGCCGCAAGCTCGGCATCAACTTCAAGTGGAACTGGGACAAGGACTCTGGCGGCAGCTACCGCGCCATGTCCTTCGCCCCGTACCTGAAGGCGGCGATGGCAGCCAAGCCGACCCTGCGTGCCTTCGCGGCGGGCGGCTATTACGACATCACGACGCCGGTCTATGCGGGCCAGTTCGCGATCGAGCAGAACGGCGTGCCGACCGACCGCATCGCCTTTCACCGCTATGCCGCGGGCCATTCCGCGTTCGAAGACCCGGACGCATTGGCCGCGCTCAGCGCCGACCTGCATCGCTTCGTGGGTGAGGTGGCGGCGGGGCGGTGATCGGTGTCTGTCGGTATGCGCGAAGCCGCAGACACACCTCTTAGGACTTTGCGTTCCAGAGGGAACCGAATGGCCGCCATCGCGCGAACATAGACAAGATGAACACCTTGATGGAAACGATCCACTCCCCATCG
>JBKBTU010000651.1:0-533 GCA_046290715.1 Sphingomonas sp.
GTCGCACTTGCCGAAAGCTCGCGCGCCGAGCTGGAGACGATCCGCAACCTGCCCGTTTCGACCTCGACCGGTGGATCGGTGCCGCTGGGCGTGGTCGCGGACATCAAGTTCGGCGTGGGCGCGACCCGCATCGACCGGCTGAACCAGAAGCGGCGCCTGGTCGTCGGCGCCGACCTCGCCACCGACCCCAAGACCGGCAAGCCGTTCGTGCTGGGCGCGGTGATGCAAAAGGTCGATCAGCTGCCGACGATGCGCAATTTGCCGATGGGCGTCGGCAAGCTGGAGGTCGGTCAGGCCAAGTGGCAGACCGAGATGCTGGTCAACTTCATCGTCGCGCTGGTAGCCGGCATCCTGCTCGTCTTCGCGGTGCTGGTGCTGCTCTATCGCGGCGTGATGGCGGCGCTGGTCAACCTGTCGTCGCTGCTGATCGCGGCGCTCGGCGGATTGATCGCCTTGTGGATCACCGGGAATCCGATCTCGATGCCGGTGCTGATCGGTGTGTTGATGCTGCTCGGCATCGTTGCGAAAAACTC
>JBKBTU010000652.1:0-532 GCA_046290715.1 Sphingomonas sp.
GATCGAGGATCGCGGCAGCCAGATCACCTTTTCGGGGCTGGGGCAGGCAGCGCCGCTAAAGGAAAAGGAAGCGTGGGATCCCGACCGAAAGAAGAGGACCGCGTTGCAGGCCACGTTGCGCGCGACGCTGCCGGACCTCTCAATCAATCTAGGTGGCACGACATCGATCGACGTGACCAGGGCAGGGGTGGACAAGGGCTATGGCCTGAAGCGCCTGAGTGCTGAAAGCGGCGTCCCGCTCGACGGGATGCTGTTCATCGGCGATGCGATCTTCCCCGGTGGGAATGACTATCCCGCCGCTGAAATTGGCCTCGATACGGTGAGAGTGCGCGACGTTGCGGAAACCACCGCCGTCGTGACCGCCATCATCGCATGTCTGCACCGGTAGGGATCGCCGATGTTCGCGATCCCCGCCTTGGGCCTGAACGTCTGTGGGGCTCTCGGCCCGATCTTCCCCCTTTACCTTCGATCTGGAGCAATCGCGTAGAACAGGCAGGCCGGCATGTTTCAAAGCTCGTGGTGGGAGATAACC
>JBKBTU010000653.1:0-529 GCA_046290715.1 Sphingomonas sp.
TGCTGGCGGGCTGGCTGGCCGCGCTGCTGTGCTACCCCCCCTTCGTGTGGGGCATCATCGGCCCCAACGATCAGGTGCTCAGCTACGAGATCGGCACCCCCGGCTGGGCGCACTGGTTTGCAGGCAGCGAGGCGCTGCTGTGGGCGTGGGGCGGCCTGCTGGTGTTCCTCACCGCGATCTACGCCTGGGCGACGGTGGTGTTCGGCATCCGCTTTTCCAACCTCACCTATCGCGGGGTGCTGACCAACGGGCCTTACCGCTTCACCCGCCACCCGGCCTATCTGTCGAAGAACCTGTTCTGGTGGGCTTCGGTGCTGCCGTTTCTGGTGACCAGCGGTTCTGTGCTGGACGGGCTGCGCAACAGCGTTTTCCTACTGGTGGTCAACGCGATATATTACTGGCGCGCACGGACCGAGGAGGCGCATTTGCTGGCCGAAGACCCGAAATATGCCGAATATCACGCGTGGATGGAGCAGCACGGTGTCATCACGGCGCCGCTGGCGCGGCTGAAGCGCGCCCTTACCGGACA
>JBKBTU010000654.1:0-528 GCA_046290715.1 Sphingomonas sp.
GAGTATGTCATGCACTGCGCCGCGCCGCTTCGTTGCCGTATCCGGCAAATGGATGGAGGCCGAAGCGAACGATCTGGGGCGGCGCAGTGATGCGGACCGCGCGGCGGCGGAACAGGGCTTCAAGTCCGGCGCAATCGAAGTCCGCCCGGTCCAGCGCCGACAGGTTTTCGTCGGCGGCGTGCCGGTGGGCGATCCGTTCGAATAACCCCGCTTGCTGAAACGGGGGCGTCGCTGCTAGGCGCTCCCCATGTCCGTAGAACCCGCCACCGTGAAGAAGGTCGCGAGCCTTGCGCGTATCGCGATCAGCGATGCCGACGCCGAGCGGCTCGCGCCTGAGCTCAACAACATCCTCGGCTGGATCGAGCAGCTGGGCGAGGTCGATACCTCGTCGGTCGAGCCGATGACCGCCGTGATCCCCAACACGCTGCGCCTGCGCGACGATGTCGTCAACGACGGCGACATGCGCGACGCGGTGCTGGCCAATGCGCCGCTCGCCGAGCATGGCTTTTTCACCGTGCCCAAGGTGAT
>JBKBTU010000655.1:0-257 GCA_046290715.1 Sphingomonas sp.
GTCGAGAGATTGGGGTTCACATGCCAGTCGGTCACGATCACGCCACCGTTCGAGTCGGTCTGGGCGATCGGCGCGAACGACACGGTGTCCAGCGCGGCACGCCACAGATAGGCGTTGACGCCGATCGTCGTGACCTTCGATGCGGCAAGATCGGCGCGCGGGCGATCGCCACCGCCGCCGCATGCGGCGAGGGTGAGGGCAACGCTGCCCAGGATCGCGGTGCGCAACTGGCGGTTCATCGGCATCATCCTATGGGA
>JBKBTU010000655.1:267-528 GCA_046290715.1 Sphingomonas sp.
GAAATCTCATCAGCTCGGTGTGCATCTATAGATGTTGGCGCGCGCGCCGCAAGCGCAAGCCGCTGGGGACCATGCTGTGCGTCTGGAGCAACACCTGCGCCAAAATCGGATTCGGCCTGTGGAACATCGCGATCGAATCATGGTAGAGCCAGTGCGAATAAGGGGTGTCGATGCGTATTCGTCGGATCATTGCGGGATTGGGGCTGGGGGCGCTGGGCGTCGCCGGTCTCGTTGCCGCGCCGGCGTTGCTCGCACAGACCG
>JBKBTU010000656.1:0-527 GCA_046290715.1 Sphingomonas sp.
CTGTCTCCGGAGAATAGATGCCGCGCGCCTATCGGAGGGCGCGACGCGGCGCAACTGCGTTGACTTGGCCGACCTGCACCCGCATCGATGCGAACGATGCTTCAGGCGCTGTTCCTCTCCATCGGCCAGCTTGGCGACAAGCGAATCGTCGCGGTCTTCCTGAAATCGATGCTGCTGACGCTGGCAGTGTTCGCCGCACTGGGCGCCGGGCTGTGGTTCGGGATCGAGCATCTGGTCGCCCGCTATTTTGCGGCGAGCCAGAGCATGGCGAGCCTCGCCGCAGCGGCCGCGATCCTGCTCGCGCTGCTCGGTGCATGGCTGCTGTTCCGCGTCGTCGCGATCGCGGTGATCGGGATCTTCGCCGATGAGGTCGTCCATGCGGTCGAAGCACGCCATTATCCCGACCGTTTTGCCAGCGCCCGCGATGTCGGCTTTGCGCGATCGGTGGCGATGGGGATGGGATCGGCCGGCCGGGCGCTGCTGGTCAACCTGATCCTCTCGCCGCTGTATCTGGTGCTGATGGTCAC
>JBKBTU010000657.1:0-526 GCA_046290715.1 Sphingomonas sp.
GATCCGTGGATAGTGCGGGACTTCCGGGTTCCCCAATTTTCTTTTTATCCACACAATTGTTCCGCTAAACGGCCGCCCCCCGAGAATGACGATATTGCCAGGGTCTCCTAGAGGGGGCATTTAGCTCAGTTGGTAGAGCATCTCGTTTACACCAAGCGACACTATGCATCCGCGGCGTCTTTCTCCATGATTGCACAATGACAACGACCATCGAACTTGGCTCCGCCGCGGACTGGTTCTCCGGCACAATGGCTGCCATCGCCATTGGTCTGTCGCTGTTTTTTAGTCGGTCCGCAGCACGGGATCAGAGAAAGCGAGAAGCAAAGGCCAATCGGCAGACGGCAATGAAGACGGCCGCCAAGCTGTTGATCATCATCAACAGCATATACGGGCTAGCTAAGCATCTGAATGCCACCCCAGAAAACCTTCCGCCGGAGCGACTTGCTGAAGGGCGGTGGCGCTTCACGCTCGGACTGGAGGGCCTCACGACTGAGGGCGAGGTGACGATCGACCCTGATGAGTTCGC
>JBKBTU010000658.1:0-525 GCA_046290715.1 Sphingomonas sp.
CTTACCCCCGACGAGCTCACCGATCTGCTGACCCGCGCCGGCCTGACCGTGACGGATGTGACCGGGCTCGGCTTCTCGCCGGCGACCGGCTTCGTGCTGAGCGAATCGACCGCCCTCGATTATTTCGTCACGGCCAAGCGTCTATAGGATGGGCTCCTGCGCACGCAGGAGCACGAGGCCGATCAGCCGAGCGCCTGGTCGAGCAGCTTGGCGAGGCGCAGGCCGCCGCGCTCCACCTCCAGCCGCGCTACGGGCACGATCCGCTCGATCGTCGCCGCGTCCAGCGTCACCTTGGCGGGCGAGGGGGAACACGGATCGCCCCCCAAGGCGCTGGCATAGACGGTGTCGTGCGCGACCTGCCACGATTCGCGGCTCCAGTCGGTGACGTCGCCCGCCGCGATCCGCCGGCGTTCCGCCGCGGGGTAGCGGCGCACGAGGCTGGGGCCGCTGGTGATCGCGCGCTCGGCGAGCGTGCCGTCCCAGATCGAATGCAGGTTGAACCGCTTCGGGCTGTAGCTGCCATAG
>JBKBTU010000065.1:0-5659 GCA_046290715.1 Sphingomonas sp.
GGTGGGTACCTGCGGCCGATCCTGTCGCCGGCCGACCTTTACCTATGTCATACGCGCGAAGCGGCGATTTCGTCGCACGCAAACGGCTGATCTACCGTCCTATCGTCCGCTACCGGACGCGCGACAAACGCCTCATAGGCCTCCGCCACCTGCGCCATGATCGAAATGGCGAGCGTCTCGGGATCGCGCGTCGCGTGGATGAGTCCGATCGGCCCGACGATCCGGGCGATATCGTCCGCGCTGCCACCCGCCTCGGCGAGCCGGCGCCGCCGCTCCGCCTGGGTGCGCCGGCTGCCCATCGCGCCGATGAAGAAGGGGTCCTGCGCGAGCGCCTGGAGCAGCAACGCGGTTTCCCAGTCGTGGTCGTGGAACAGCGCGACCACCGCCGTCCAGGGATCGACGACGAGGTCGGGCGACGGCCCGAGCGTGCGCAGCCACGCGGCCGCACCATGCGCCCGCGCCGCCTCGACCAGCGTCTCCTGCGGGCTGAGCAGCAGCGTCTCGGCACCATAGGCACGCGCGACGGCGAGCAGCGCGGCGGGCTCCGCACCGTGGCCGAGGATGGCGATGCGCGGATCGGGATCGTGGCGCACCGTGAAGTTGCTTCCGACCCAGCCAGTGGCGATCGCGGGGCAGACGGCGATCCCGCCATCGGACGAAAGCCGCAGCCCCAGCGGCAGGCGCGCGTCCAGCACGGCCAGCGCCGCAGCAATCACGTCAACGTCGGGCCGGGGAGTGAAGAGCAGGTCGACGCCGCCGCCGCAGGGCAGCCGGATATCGATATAGGGCGACCCCTCACCATAGCGCACCGCACGGGCGCGCCCCTCGACAAGGGCGTCCTGCGCCTCGGCGATCACCGCCGCCTCGACGCAGCCGCCCGAAAAGGAGCCGATCGCGTGGCCGTCCGCGGCGACCGCCATATGCTCGCCCGGCCGGCGCACCGCGCTGGCGGTGACGTCGGTCAGCGTGACCAGTGCCGCATCCTCCCCCCGCTCGGCGCAGTCGAGGAGGAAGCGCAGGATCGCGCGCGCGCCCTTCACCCGCGACGACCGGGGTTCGTCGTCGGCCGGACGGCGCGGGTGCGGTGGAAGGGAAGCATCATGCCGAATCTAGGAGGCGAGACGCGCGGCGACAATGCACCGACGGCTAAATGCCTTCGCGAAGCGGATCCATCATCGCCCGCGCGCAGCGAGACGGCGGGCGATCGCGTCCAGATCGTCGGTCCGGTCGATGTCGGCGAGCGTCCCCGCCGGCGCGGGCAGGACTGTGGTGTCGGCGAGCATGTCGCGTGCGCCGCGATCGCCGGTCAGACGCTCCAGCCGGTCGAACCACCCGGCCGGGAACAGCGCGGGCGGCATCGCCGGTCCGCCGTCGCTCGACGCGACCGCGTCGCTCGTGTCCCGCCACCGCTCGACCAACGCCGCGAAATGGGCGAGCGGGACGAGCGGCATGTCTGCAAGCGCGATCAGCACCGCGTCGGCCCCGTCCCGGCGCGCGGCGGCGACGCCCAGCGCGATCGATCGCGACAGGCCTGCCGCCGGCGCATCGTTGACGCACGTCGCATAGCCGGGACAGGCGAGGCCGGGGTCGGCGGCGACGAGATGATAGGTGGCGAGGCGCAGCGCCAGCAACGTGTCGGCGGCGTGGCGGACGAGCGGGCGGCCGGCGAGCGGGGCTACCACCTTGTCCGCCGCGCCGAAGCGCGTCGAGCGGCCCGCCGCGAGCAGGATCGCCGCGACGGTCACGCGCGGACCGGCGCCAGGCCCGCGACCATGCCGGCCGCGACCGACAGCGCGATCTCCGCCGCGCCGACCGCCCCGATCGCGAGTCCCGCCGGTGCGTCGATGCGGTCGAGATCCGCCGCCGCGACGCCCGCCGCCGCCAGCCGCTCGCGACGCGCGGCATGGCTGCGCCGCGAACCCAGCGCGGCGACATAGCCGGTCGGGCGAGCGAGCGCGGCGACCAGCGCGGGGTCGTCGATCTTGGGATCGTGGCTCAGCGTCACCACCGCGCTTGCAGCGTCGGGCGCCCAGGCGGCGAGCGCCTCGTCGGGCCAGCGGTCGTCGAGGATCACGCCGGGAAAGCGGTCCGCGGTCAGGAAGCGCGCGCGCGGATCGATCACGACCGGCGCGGCACCGATCAGCTGCGCGATGCCGACGAGGCTTTGCGCAATCTGCACCGCGCCGACGATGAACAGGCGTCGTGGCGGCAGATACTGGTTGACGAAGACCCCCTCGGCGTCCGCGTCGCCGAGCCGGCTCGTGCCGGCGGCGAGATCGGTCGCGACGGCCACCGTGTTGCCGGCGCGGCGCCCGTCGGCGATGGCACCGAACAGCGCCGGCGGAAACCCCGCGTCGCCCACCGGCTGGACCAGCACCTCGATCGTCCCGCCGCAGGGCAGGCCGACCTCCCACGCCTCGGGATCGGCGACGTCGCTGCGCAGGCGGGCGGGCCTACCGCTGGCGATCACCTCCGCCGCGAGCGCCAGCACCTCGCTCTCGACGCACCCGCCCGAGACCGATCCGGCGAAGCGTCCGTCGGCATGGATCAGCATGTGGCTGCCGCGCGGGCGCGGTGCCGAGCCCCAGGTCGATACCACCGTGGCGAGCGCCATATCGGCCTCGCCCCAAGCGTGATGTGCCGCCGCGATCGTGTCGAAATCCTGCATCGTTCGCCCCGTCCAGCCGCGTCCAGGTTTCGCGTGCCATAACCGTCCGTCGCGTCAAGGCGTTGCGCCGTCCCGTGGGGCCGCCCGTCCGCCGGCGTACGGAAACGGAAGCCGGCCTGCGGGGTTGTCGCCGCTCACGGCAAGGATATTCCCATGGCGCGCCAACGTTTCCGTCCCCGCCACGATTTCGGCCTCGGCGGGGTCGCGATCGGCAACGAATTCCAGTTCGCGACCGACGAGCAGGCGGAGGCGACGCTGAACGCCGCCTGGGACGCGGGCGTCCGCTATTTCGACGTGTCGCCCTGGTACGGCCTCGGCCTTGCCGAGCGCCGCTTCGGCCGCTTCCTCGCCCGCAAGCCACGCGAGGAATTCGTCATCTCGTCCAAGGTCGGCAAGCTGCTCCGCGCCAGCCGCGACCATGACGCGAAACGCTATTTCCCCTTCAGCCCGTCGCCCAACACGCCGCATTTCGACTATACCGGTGACGGGGTGATGCGCTCGATCGAGGACAGCCTGCAGCGTCTCGGCCTCGACCGGCTCGACATCGTGTTCGTCCACGACCTGTCCCCGGACAACCCTTATCTGCCGGAGGATTGGGAGGCGTTGTGGCCGGTGGCGGAACGGGGCGCCTTTCCGACGCTGACCCGCCTGCGCGACGAAGGGGTGATCGACGGCTGGGGCATGGGCGTCAATTGCCCGCAGCCGATCCTGCGCTGCCTGGAGGTCGCCGACAGCGACGTCCACCTGCTCGCCAGCCAATATTCGCTGATCGACCATGCCAATGCGGTCGAGCAGGTGTTTCCGGCGGCGCGCGATCACGGCGTGAGCTTCGTCATGGGATCGGCGCTCAACGCCGGCTTCCTCGGCGGCGCGCCGCGCTACAATTACGGAGAGGACAATACGCTGATCGCCGCCGACACGCGCGAGCGGCTGGCGACGCTCAAGAGCGTCGCGGCGCGCCACGGCGTCGATCTCGTCGCCGCATCGCTGCAATTCGCGCGCGCACCCGACGTGGCGGCATCTTTGATCGTCGGCACCGCCTCGCCCGACCATCTGCTCGCCGACCACGCCGCCCTGCGCGCCAAGATTCCGGCGGCGTTCTGGGAAGACTTGCGCGGCGAAGGCGTGCTGCACCCCGATGCGCCGGTGCCGGACTAGAAACGCCGCAACGGCAGCACCAATCCTGCGACGACGAGGTAGCTCGCGTCGGCGATTCCCGCGACCGCCTGGTTGAGGCGGCCGGCGGCGTCGCGGAAGCGGCGGCCGAGCGGATGCGCGGGGACGATCCCCATGCCGACCTCGTTGCTGACCACGAACACCGGCGCCTTCGCGGCGGATAGCGCGGTGACGAGGTCGGCGGTGCGCCCCTCGATGTCATGGTCGCCGAGCATCAGGTTGGACAGCCACAGGGTCAGGCAATCGACCACGATCGCAGCCTCGCCGTTCGCGGCGATCGCCTCGGGCAGCGCGAGCGGGCAATCGACCGTCGTCCAGCGCGCGTCGCGGTCGGCGCGGTGGCGGGCGATCCGCTCGCGCATCTCGTCGTCGTGCGCCTCCGCCGTCGCGAGATAGCGGAGGGGGCCATCGCAGCCCTCCGCCGCGGTTTGCGCCAGCCGGCTCTTGCCCGAGCGTGCGCCGCCCAGGAACAACGTCGTCGCCATCTTGCCTTCGTCTCCCCATCGCCCTAGGGGCGCCGACGCGACAGGTTCCCAGAGATGGGATGAAAAGGGAACCCGGAAGCGAGCCTCGGCTCGTCATCCGGGGCTGCCCCCGCAACTGTGACCGGCGAGCCTTTGCTCCTCCGCGCGCCACTGGATCCGACGATCCGGGAAGGCCGGGCGAGGCGACGACCCGGGAGCCAGGAGACCTGCCCGTCGCGGTTGTCCTTCGTGCCGACGGGGTGTGCGGTGCGATCGAGGGTTTCCTCGCGTGACGACGGTGTTGGGGGCGTTGCGTGGGCGGACCGGTTCCGGCCGCCGCGGCGTCGCGTCCCCGTTGTTGAACGACGAGGGGGGAACCATCGTGACGAAATACGCCTATCTGATCCTGTTGCCGTGCATCGCGGCGGCGACGCCGGCTTTCGCTCAGAGCGCCGCGAGCGCGAGCGCGCAGTCGACCACCGGCCTCGAACAGGCGGCCGATGCCGGCAGCGACATCCTGGTCACCGCCAACCGCGCCGCCCGCCCCGCCGACACCGTCGGCCAGTCGGTGACCGTGCTCGACACGCAGACGATCGAGCAGCGCCAGGCGGTGGTCGTCTCCGACCTGCTGCGCCAGACGCCGGGCGTCACCGTGACCCGCAACGGCGGCGTCGGCACCGCGACCTCGGTCAACATCCGCGGCGCGGAGAGCGACCAGACGGTGGCGCTGATCGACGGCATCAAGCTGAACGATCCCTCCTCGCCCGGCGGCGGCTTCAATTTCGGTAACCTCCTGATCGGCAACATCGCGCGCATCGAGGTGCTGCGCGGTGCGCAGTCGGTGCTGTGGGGCAGCCAGGCGATCGGCGGCGTCGTCAACCTCATCACCCGCCAGCCGACCGACCAGCTGAGCGTCAACGCCCGCGCCGAGGGCGGCTGGCACGAGACGGGGCAGGGCTTCGCCAACGTCTCGGGCAAGGCGGGGCCCGTGTCCGCGAGCTTCGGCGGCGGCTATTACACGACGGAGGGCATCTCCGCCTATGCACCCGGCGCGGAGCGCGACGGCTATCGCAACTATGCCGCCAACGGCAGCCTCGGCATCGCGCTGGCGCCCGCGGTGTCGGTCGACCTGCGCGGCTTCTATTCGAACGGGCGCACCGACATCGACGGCTTCCCCGCGCCGCGTTTCGTCTTCGGCGACACCCGCGAATATGGCGACAGCGAACAATGGACGGGCTACGCCGGCCTCAACGCCGCGCTGTTCGACGGGCGCCTGCGCAATCGCTTCGGCTATGCCCACACCGACAGCAGCCGCCGCAACTTCGACCCCGACGGCACGCCGCAGGAGACC
>JBKBTU010000065.1:5758-11781 GCA_046290715.1 Sphingomonas sp.
TTCTACGGCAAGGGGCGCAACGACCGGATCGAATATCAGGGGACCGCGGACCTCACCTCCGCCGTGTTCGCGACCTTCGGTGCCGAGCGTGAGGTGTCACGCTTCACGACGTCGAGCTACGGTGGCCCGCAGACGCGCGGCCGGGCGCGCATCTTCAGCGTCTACGGCCAGCTCGCGGTGACGCCGATCGCCGGGCTGACCGCGACCGGCGGCATCCGCCACGACGACCACAATATCTTCGGCGGCGCGACCACCGTGTCGGCGAGCGGCGTGTGGTCGCCGAACGGCGGCGCGACCGCCTTCCGCGCGAGCTATTCGGAAGGGTTCAAGGCGCCGACGCTCTATCAGTTGCAGAGCGAATACGGCAACGCGCGGCTCGATCCCGAACGCTCGCACGGCTGGGACGCGGGCGTGACGCAGAAGGCGCTGGGCGGCGCGGTCGAGGCGAGCGCGACCTATTTCCGGCGCACGTCGTTCGATCTCATCACCTTCGTCTCGTGCACCGCACCGCTCACCGGCATCTGCGTCGGACGGCCGTCCGGCACCTACGACAACGTCGCGCGCGCGCTGTCGCAGGGCGTCGAGGCGACGCTGCTGCTGCGCCCGGTCGAGGCGCTGACCTTCAGCGCGAGCTACACCTATCTCGACGCCAAGAACCGCTCCGCCGGCACCGCCAACTTCAACCGCGCACTGCCGCGCCGTCCCGACAACAGCATCACCGTCAACGCGGACTACCGCTGGCCGTTCGGCCTGACGACGGGAGCGACGATCACTGCGGTCGGCGACAGCTTCGACAATGCCTCGAATGCCCGCCGTCTGGACGGCTATGTCGTCACGGACGTGCGCGCCGCGGTGCCGGTCGGCCGCCATCTCGAGGTGTACGGGCGCATCGAGAACCTCTTCGACCAGCGCTACCAGACGATCTACCAATATGGTCAGCCCGGACGGGGTGCGTTCGGCGGCATCCGATTGACCTATTGATGATCGACGCATCCGTCCTCGCCACCTTCACCGCCCATGGCGGGCGGGTGGCGACGGCGCGCGCGGCGTTCGGGGGTGCTGGCGGGGGAGGGGACTGGATCGACCTGTCGACCGGTATCGCCCCCTGGGCATGGCCGGCGGACGCGGTGCAGCCGGCGCTCGACCGGTTGCCCGAGCCCGGCGAGATCGCGGCGCTGGAAGCGGCGGCGGCGCAGGCGTTCGGCGTCGCCGATCCCGCCCGCGTCGTCGCGGTGCCGGGGACCGATCTCGCGATGCGGCTGCTCGCGCCGCTGCTGGCGGCCGATCGGCCGGCGGTTGTGACGCCGGGCTATGCGGGCCATGCCGCGGCGTGGCGGTGCGCGGCTGCGATCCCGCACGCGACAGCGGAGGCGGTAGCGCCTCACGACCTCGTCGTGCTGGCGAGCCCCGCCAATCCCGACGGGCACGTCACCGATCCGGCGCTGCTCCGCGATCTTTCGCGCGACCGGATCGTGGTCGTGGACGAGGCCTATGCCGATCCGGCCCCCGGACTCTGCGGGCAGGCGTCGGACCGGCTGGTGGTGCTGCGGTCGTTCGGCAAGTTCTACGGCCTGCCGGGCCTGCGGCTGGGGTTCGTCGTCGCCGGCCCCGACGTCACCCGGCGGTTGCGCGCGATGCTTGGCGACTGGCCGCTCTCGATGCCGGCGATCGCGATCGGGACCGCTGCCTATCGCGACACCGTCTGGCGCGCCAAGCAGCAGGCGCGAATCGTCGAGGCGGGCGCGATGCTCGACGGCCTGCTCACCGACAGCGGCCTCGCGATCGTCGGCAGCGCCGGCCTCTTCCGACTGGTCGCGGTGCCGCACGCGCACGCCCTGTTTGACACGCTGGCGAGGCATGCGATCCTGACGCGGCCGTTCGCCGATGCGGCGGACCGGTTGCGCATCGGATTGCCGCGCGGCGCGGCGGCGCTCGCGCGCCTCGCCGCCGCCCTGGAGAGCCTGCCTTGACCGACACGCCCGACGAACACGCCCGCCACAATGCGCGCATGGCCCGCCTCCACGCCGCGCGCGCCAAGATGCAGGCGCGCCGCACGCTCGAGCGCGGGCTGCTGATCGTCCACACCGGCAACGGCAAGGGCAAGTCGTCCTCGGCGTTCGGCATGGCGATCCGCAGCATCGGCTGGGGGATGAGCGTCGCCATCCTCCAATACGTCAAGGGCAAGTGGGAGACCGGCGAGCGCAACTTCTTCGAGGCGCATCCCGATCTCGCGACGTTCGAGGTGATGGGCGAGGGCTTTACCTGGGACACGCAGGATCGCGCGCGCGACATCGCCGCCGCGCGCGCCGCGTGGGAGCGGTCGAAGGCGATGATCCTCGATCCCGCGTTCGATTTCGTCATCCTCGACGAACTCAACATCGTACTGCGCGACGATACGCTGCCGATCGACGAGGTCGTCGCGTTCCTGAAGGAGCGGCCGCTCACCAAGCACATCTGCATCACCGGCCGCGGCGCCAAACCCGAATTGCTGGAGATCGCCGACCTCGTCACCGACTTCACCGAGGTGACGCACCCCTATCATGCCGGGTTCAAGGCGCAGAAGGGGGTCGAATATTGATGCGACGCCTGCTTGCCCCCGTCGTCGTGCTCGCGGCGCTGCCGTTGCTGTCCGCCGCGCCCCCGCACGCACCGCGGATCGTCTCGATCAACCCCTGCATCGATGCCGTGCTGATGCAGGTCGCCGACCCTGCGCAGATCGCCGGGATCAGCCATTATTCGCAGGACCCGCGCGCGACCTCGATCCCGCTCGCCCAGGCGCGCCGCTTCCGCGCGACCTCGGGCACTGCGGAGGAGGTGGTGGCGCTCGCCCCCGACATGGTCATCACCGGCCCGCACGTCGAGCCGGCGACGATCGCCGCGCTTAAGCGGATGCATATCGCGCTGGTGCAATTTCCGGTGCCCGATACCGTCGCGGAGAGCGAGGCGCAGGTGCGCGACATCGCGCGGATCGTCGGCCATCCCGAGCGCGGCGCGGCGCTCGCGGTGCGGATCGCCGCCGCCGCGAAGCCGGAGCCGGGCGCGCGCGTGCCCGCGCTGATCTGGCAATCGGGCGGGCTGGTGCCGGGCGGCGGCACGCTGCCCGACGACCTGCTGACCCGGGCGGGTTTCCGCAACATGAGCGCGGCCTACGGCCTCAAAAAATGGGACGTGCTGCCGCTCGAATATCTAATCGCGCGGCCGCCGCGCGTGCTGCTGTCGGTCGGCGCCGCCGAAGTCGGCGAGGACCGGCTGACGTCGCACCCCGCGGTGCGGGCGCTGGGGCAGCGGATCCGGATCGCGCCCTATCCCGCCCGGCTGATGAATTGTGGTGGGCCGACGATCATCGCGGCGATGGCGCGGCTGCGCCAGGTGCGTAAGGGAATGGGCGCATGACCCGGCTCAATCTTTCGCTCGTCGTGCTGTTGTGTCTCGCCGCCGCGCTGTCTGTCGCCGCGGGCAAGATATGGGTGCCGTGGGACGCCTGGAGCGCCGCCGATCCGCGTTCGATCATCATCGTCGAACTGCGCCTGCCGCGCACCGCGCTGGCGCTGCTCGTCGGCGCGGCGCTCGGCCTGTCGGGCGCGGTGATGCAGGGCTACCTGCGCAACCCGCTCGCCGATCCGGGGCTGTTCGGCGTCTCCTCCGGCGCGGCGCTGGGGGCGGTGCTATCGCTCTATTTCGGCTATGCCGCGCAGGCGTGGCTGTTGCCGGGCTTCGCGCTCGCCGGCGCCGCGGCGACGATGGCGGTGCTCGCGCTGATCGCCGGCCGCTCGGGCAGCCTCATCCTCTTCACGCTCGCCGGCATGATCCTCACCAGCATCACCGGCTCGCTGACCGCGCTGGCGATCAGCCTCGCCCCGACGCCGTTCGTCGCGTCGCAGATCGTCACCTGGCTGATGGGCGCGCTTACCGACCGCAGCTGGGATGACGTCACGATCGCGTTGCCGCTGATCGTGGTGGGCAGCGTACTGCTCGCGACGACGGCGCGGTCGCTCGACGCGTTGACGCTCGGCGAGCAGGCGGCGCGTTCGATGGGCGTCGATCCGGGGCGGTTGCAGGGGGTGGTGATCGCGGGAATCGCGCTTTGCGTCGGCGCGGCGGTGGCGGCGGCGGGGGTGATCGGCTTCGTCGGACTGATGGTGCCGCACCTCGTCCGGCCGCTCGCCGGCAACCGGCCATCGGCGATCCTGCTGCCCTCGGCGCTCGGCGGCGCGCTGCTGGTGACGGTCGCCGACAGCCTAGTCCGGATTGCGCCGACCGTCAGCGAGTTGCGCCTCGGCATCGCCATGTCGATGCTCGGCGGTCCGTTCTTCCTCTATCTGCTGGTCGCGATGCGCCGGAGGCTTGCATGAGCGTGCTCGCCGCTGAAGGCCTGACGGTGTCGCTGGGCGGGCGGCGGGTGCTCGACGACGTCAGCTTCGCCTTTGCCCGTGGACGGGTGACCGCGCTGCTCGGCGCGAACGGCGCGGGCAAGAGCACGCTGCTCGCCTGCCTCGCCGCGCTGCGCGTGCCCGACGCCGGGCGCGCGACGCTCGACGGTGCGGACGTGCGCAGCCTCGACCGGCGCGCGCGGGGCAGGGCGATCGGCCTTCTCCCGCAGACTGCCGACGTGCATTGGGATATCGACGTCGCGACCCTCGTCGGACTCGGCCGCCTGCCGCACCGCGGCCGCTGGGGGGAGACGGAGGCCGATCGCACGGCAGTCGCCCAGGCGCTTGCCGCGACCGACATGACCGCATTGGCGAGCCGGGGTGTCGAGCGCCTGTCCGGCGGCGAGCGCGGACGGGCGCTGCTTGCGCGCGTGCTCGCCGGCGAACCCGAGTGGCTGCTCGCCGACGAGCCGCTCGCCAGCCTCGATCCCGCGCACCAGCTCGACGTGGCGGATCGGCTGCGCGGCGTCGCGGCGGCGGGCGGCGGCGTGGTGCTGGTGCTGCACGACCTCAACCTCGCCGCGCGCATCGCCGACGACGCCGTCCTGCTGCGCGGCGGGCGCGTCGTCGCGGCGGGCGCGGCGGCCGAGGTGCTGACCGCGCCCCGGATCGCCGAAGCCTATGGTGTCGCGGTCGAGATCGGCGTCACCCCGGCGGGGCAACGCTTCATCCTGCCGCTGGCGCGGTGAGCCATGCCGCGTCGCTGGTCGCCATGCTGATCGCGGAGGCGGCGCTGGGCTATCCGCGGCGGTGGCCGCACCCGGTGATGGCGGCGGGTGCGCTGATCGCCGCGGGCGAGCGCCGCTGGAACCGCGGCTCGGCGCTGCGGCAGCGGTGCGCGGGGATGGCGTTGCTCCTCCTGCTCGTGGCGCTCGCGGCGGGCATCGGGCTCGGCATCCAGCGGCTGGCGGCCCACGGTTCGAGTCAAGGCTGGAACTGGGGCCTGATCGTGGTGGTCGCGATCGGGACCACCGGCCTCGCGCAGCGCAGCCTGTATGATCATGTCGCAGCGGTGCTGGCGCCGCTCGCCCGCGGCGACCTGCCGGCAGCGCGGGCCGCGGTGGCGATGATCGTCGGCCGCGACACCGACGCGCTGGACGAGGCGGGCGTCGCCACCGCGGCGATCGAGAGCCTCGCCGAAAGCTTCTGCGACGGCGTCGTCGCGCCCGCCTTCTGGTTCTGCGTCGCCGGCCTGCCGGGACTGTTCGCGGCGAAGGCGATCAACACCGCCGATTCGATGATCGGGCACCGCACGCCGCGCCTGCTGCGCTTCGGCTGGGGGGCGGCGCGCGCCGACGACGGCGTCAACTGGCTGCCGGCGCGGATCGCGGGCGGGTTGATCTGCCTGGCCGGGCGCGGCGGCTGGACGACGATGCTGCGCGATGCGCGTCATCACGCCTCGCCCAACGGGGGCTGGCCCGAAGCGGCGATGGCCGGTGCGTTGGGACGGCGGCTGGGCGGCCCGGTCCGCTACGACGGCGAGCCGGCGGCACGCTCGATCCTCGGCAACGGCGCCGCGCCCAATGCCGGGGATCTCGCTCGGGCCCTGCATATTTATCGTGTCGCCTGCCTCTTGCTCTGGTGTCTCGTCGG
>JBKBTU010000659.1:0-525 GCA_046290715.1 Sphingomonas sp.
GGATGGGGCGCGGGCTTGGGGGCGTCGCTCTCATGGGCGGCGGCCTCCAGGGTCGCCGACGGCGGCGACAGGGTCAGGCCTTGCGGACGGCTGAGCGTGACCAGGTCGCCCGCCGCCTCGATCTTCAGATCGTCGGTCGTGGTCTCGACCGCCAGGCCCTGGGCCGTGGGGATCAGGCTGAGATCGACGGTGCTGCGCGCGCCCGCAAACCCCTTGCCGGGCGCCAGGGCGGTGACGGCGGCGAAACGGTCGCCGACCAGGGGATCGGTCAGCCAGACCGTCTTGGTCGCCCCGGCCATCCGCGCCACCAGGGTGGCGGAGCCGTCGTCAGACCGGTCCACCTCGACGCCCGAGGCGCCGGCGGGCGGACCGCCGATGGTCACGGTCCAGGTTCCGCCCTGGCCCTGGGCCGATACAGACAGACCGTCGGGGGCGGCGATGCGGACGGCGGTATAGTCAGGCCCGGCGGCCCAGCGGGCCTCCTTGGCCGGTCCCAGGGCCTTGGCCCCGGTCAGGTCCATCTTG
>JBKBTU010000660.1:0-524 GCA_046290715.1 Sphingomonas sp.
ATGTGGGCCTTCCAGCGGCCGTCCGGCGTCAGGAAGGTCCGGTGGATCGCGACGACGCCGGCGTCCTCCTCGATCGGGACGATTAGCGCCGGCGCGAACGCCTTGGCGGCGCCGGCACCGCACTGGCAGCGCGGATCGAAGCGGGCGTTGATCCCGTCGGGGACGATCGACCGTCCCTCGCGCAGGTAGCGGTCGGCGAGCGTGCCGGCGAAGGGCTCGGCGTGACGCCACACCGCCAGTGCCAGCTTGTTGAAGTCGGACTTGCCCCCCTGGCGCTGGCCAGGATCGTGGTCAGGGGACGCTAGGATCTTGCCCGAGCGCAGCGCCGCCATGATCGCGTCGGTCGTACAGCCGGCGAAGCAGTGAAACAGCACGGCGCGTTCGCCGACGCGGATCGACAGGCTGGCTCTGCCGTCGGCGTGAGCAGGACATCGGCACATGGCCGACGCGCCATGCCATTTGCCCCCAAGCTGGCGGACGATGCGGTCGGCCTGATCCTCGATCGTAGCGGTCTGACGTTGGGC
>JBKBTU010000661.1:0-524 GCA_046290715.1 Sphingomonas sp.
CAGGAAGCCGTGGCGACGACGGGTGCCGAAGTCGGAGAGGGCCAGGTCGGGCAAGGCGCGCAATCGCTCAACCTTGGACCAGAGCCGGGTCTTGGCGCGGGAATAGAGGACATCCATCTCGAACCTGCCCAGCCGCCGCAGACCGACGCGGCAGCGCAGCTCGTTCAGGATGGCCAGGGCCGGAATCTCCCACAGCGTCACCTCGGCCCAGCCGCCCGAGAAGGTCAGGACATACTGGCCGTCCTGAACCGACAGATCGTAGTCGGGCAGGCGATAGTCGGTCAGCCAGGCGATGAAGTCGGGCGAGAAGATCTGCTTCACGCCATAGAAGCTGTTGCCCGCCAGCCAGACCAACTCCTTGTTGGTGAAGCCCAGGGTGCGGGCGTGGTCCAGCTGTTCGCGCAGGGCGCCGATGTCGATCTCGTCGGCCAGGCGGACGGACCGGGTGCGGTTGATGACCTGAAAGACGACCGGCGTGTCGCGATGCTCGCGCCAGATCATCTGCAGCATCAGCAGCTTGTAGA
>JBKBTU010000662.1:0-523 GCA_046290715.1 Sphingomonas sp.
GACATCGTGCAGCCGACCCCGCAGACGGTCGACGCGCTGATGAAGCTCGACCTCGCGGCAGGCGTTGACGTCGAGATCAAGCTGGCGTAAGGCGCCGGCCTTGCCGCAGTCGACCTATGTCCTGCGGCCATGTGTCCCCGCGAAGGCGGGGACCCAGTACTGGGCTCCCGCCTTCGCGGGAGCACAAGCTGAGACACGAGATACCGCCGGCTCTACGGAGCCGGGACAGCGTCTCCCGTCACGCTCCCGGCAACGGGAGTATCCAGCCCGGGACGGGGCCGACGCAGTTACAATCGGGCTGGATGACATGCCTTCGGGCGTGTCGCACGCACGCACGGGAATGGTCCCGGGTGTGCCTCTGTAAAAGGAGTGCAGGATCATGCGTACTGGCGTGATCGCGAAGAAAATGGGGATGACCCGCCTGTTCCAGGACGACGGCCGCCACGTGCCGGTCACCGTCCTGCAGCTCGAAGGCGTTCAGGTCGTCGCCCGTCGCGAAATGGATCGTGATGGCTACACCGCC
>JBKBTU010000663.1:0-523 GCA_046290715.1 Sphingomonas sp.
AGCCATGGGTATTGCGGCAGGTGATGGACGCGCTGACCGGCAAGGGCGAGCGCCCGGACCCGGGCATCGACGAACAATATGCCCTGATCGCAGAGCATTACGCCATGATGCTCGACCATTATGGTGAGATGACCGGCGTCAATCTGATGCGCAAGCATATCGGCTGGTACACCAAGGGGCTGCCCGGATCGGCGGAGTTCCGCAACAAGGTGAACCAGGAGCCGAAGGCGGCGACCGTGCTGGGCATGCTCGACGAATTCTACGCGCCGTTCCGCGGCATGCCGGCGCTGGGATCATGGCCGTCACGCGAAGCGGCCTGAGGCCGCCGCCGCAGCCGGGCGAGCCGGACCTGGGGGAGCTGTTCGGCGGATTGCCGGTGGCGGCGCTGGTGCTCGATCCGCAGGATCGCGTGGTGCGCGCGAACATGGCGTGCGAGCATCTGCTCAACCATAGCGAAAAGGCGATGCTGGGGCAGCGGCTCGAGCGGGTAGTGACGTTGCCCGAAGGCTATGGCGCGCGACGC
>JBKBTU010000664.1:0-523 GCA_046290715.1 Sphingomonas sp.
TGCCTCCCGAGGGTGAGGAGCGCGCGGCCATCGCCTCCCGCTTCATCGACGCGCTCAAGAGCTGGACGCGCGACCTGCCCGGCAAGCCGACCGTCCTGCTCATCCACCACACCACCAAGTCCGCGCGCGCCGACGGCGGCCACAGCGCCGAGTCCGCCCGCGGCTCATCCAGCCTCACAGACAGCGTGCGCTGTCAGTTCAACCTCTACGATGCAGCCAAGAGGAAGCCCGACGGCGAGCATCAGGAGGAGCTCGTGTTGAGCATCTCCAAGAACAATTACGGCC
Organism: Sphingomonas sp.; assembly: GCA_046290715.1. GTDB lineage: Bacteria > Pseudomonadota > Alphaproteobacteria > Sphingomonadales > Sphingomonadaceae > Sphingomonas. The sequence goes on from JBKBTU010000664.1 coordinate 286, forward strand.
CTCACGGCGTGCGCATGCCGCTGGTGCGCGACCCCGACACGGGCGCCCTCGGCGTCGGGGAGGCGAAGCACACCACGCCGCCCACGCCCAGCAGCGCCAAGAAGGACGAGCAGACGACACAGGCACAGGCCGACGCCGAGAGGATGGAGCTATGACGATCTACGAAGAATTGAAGCATCAGGGCGGCTCACTCTGGCGAGAGGTGAAGCCCGCATCAGCGAGCCTTGATGATATGCTC
>JBKBTU010000665.1:0-523 GCA_046290715.1 Sphingomonas sp.
GCAGGGCTGCGACTTCCACGCCCCGCTCACCTCCAGCGCCCCGCTCGAAGCTGCCCGCACCCTGCTGCGTGAGTCGGTGCCGACGCTGGAAGACGACCGCCACTTCGCCCCCGACATGGCGCTGGCGACGGCGCTGGTGAAGAGCGGCGCGCTCGGCGAAGGGCTACCGGGAGTGGGCGCATGATCGTCACCGCCCGCAACGATGGCCCGCTGATCGTCAGCATCCCCCATGCCGGCCTCGAAATTCCCGCCGACATCGCCCCATCGCTCGTGTCGCTCAACCGCGCGCGCTACGACGCCGACCTGTATGTCGACCAGCTCTACGCCTTCGCCTTCAAGCTGGGCGCGACGATCGTCCGCACCACCACGTCGCGCACCGTGATCGACGTCAACCGCGACCCCAGCGGCGCGACGCTCTACCCCGGCCAGTTCACCACCGGCCTATGCCCCACCGAAACCTTTGACGGCGAGCCGCTCTACCGCACCGGCAAGGAACCCGACGAAACCGAGATCGCACGACTCA
>JBKBTU010000666.1:0-521 GCA_046290715.1 Sphingomonas sp.
ACAGCGAGCCCTGCGGGCCGCGCAGCACCTCGATGCGCTGGACGTCGTAGATGTCCAGAACGGCGCCCTGCGGGCGGGCCACATAGACGTCGTCGACATACAGGCCGACGCCGGGCTCGAAGCCCCACAGCGGATCCTGCTGGCCGACGCCGCGGATGAAGGAGATCAGGGTCGAGTTGGACCCGCGCGCGACCTGGACGGTGGCGTTCGGCGTCTGCTGCTGCAGGGCGGTGATGTCCGAAGCGCCGGTCTGTTCCAGACGCTCTTCGGACAGGGCCGAGACCGCGACCGGCACGTCCTTCAGCTGTTCGTCGCGCCGACGGGCGGTGACGACGATGTCCTCGACCATATTGGCCTGGTCGACGTTGGCCGCCTGAGCCGCCACCTCGGCGTCCTGAGCCGTGGAAGCCCCCGCCAGCACGCCCCAAGCCGCGCCGGCCAGCAGCGCGCACTTCACATGATGTCTCATGATCCTACCCCTTCGGTTGTCGTTTCCAGCCCGTTGACGCTTTTATTCAGCG
>JBKBTU010000667.1:0-520 GCA_046290715.1 Sphingomonas sp.
TACGACTGGAACCAGTATCGTCAGGCCAACCGCGGCGCCTACCGCCTGCCGCGCTATTACGCGCCGTCGGGCTGGGGCTATGGCTACCGGCGTTTCTCGGTCGGCGTGTCGCTGTCCTCGATCCTGTTCAGCCAGAACTATTGGATCGACGACCCGTACGCCTATCGCCTGCCGGACGCCTACGGACCCTATCGCTGGGTGCGCTATTACGACGATGCATTGCTCGTCGACGTGCGCAGCGGTGTCGTGGTCGATGTGGTGTACGACATCTTCTATTGATGCCGATTGGACGGGTCGAAGCGGGGGCCGGCGGCGACGCCGGCCCCTTGTTTTGCGGGAAGCGCGGCGGCATGTCTGCGGCCATGTTCTTTCGCAGGAAAGCGCCCGCCCCCGCCCCCGCTCCCATTCGCCAGCAAGTCGGCAGCGCCGTCGCGCGGCGGCTCGACGCCAATCCGGCCGTCACCAACGCCGGGGTCGCGGGGATCCAGGTCTACTACCACCTCGATTTTCTCGATGCGGC
>JBKBTU010000668.1:0-520 GCA_046290715.1 Sphingomonas sp.
CGCCGGCCAAGGCGATCGGCATGACCACCGTCTGGGTCAATAATGGCTCGGAACAGGCACCGCCGGACGTGGAAGATGCCGACCACAGCTTTACCGACCATGTCACCCACGACATCTGCCACTGGCTCGAAACCATTCAGGAGCATTCATGACCGACCTCGCCGCCACGATCGACGCCGCCTGGGAAGACCGCGCCAACATCTCGCTCGCGACGACCGGCGCGGTGCGCGACGCCGTGGCCGAGGCGCTGAACCTGCTCGACAGCGGCGAAGCGCGCGTCGCCGAGCCGGTGGACGGCGGCTGGCAGGTCAATCAGTGGCTCAAGAAAGCCGTGCTCCTCTCCTTCCGCCTCAACGACAATGCGGTCGGACATGGCGGCTTCGACAAGGTACCGCTCAAGACCGCCGGCTGGGACGATGCGCGCTTCCGGCAGGCAGGCTTCCGCCAGGTGCCGGGCAGCGTCGTGCGCCACGGCGCGCATATCGGCCGCAACGTCGTGCTGATGCCCAGCTTCGTGAAC
>JBKBTU010000066.1:0-1096 GCA_046290715.1 Sphingomonas sp.
GCCGCCGAACTGCCGTCGGGCGGCTGGCCGCAGGTCTATCCGCTACAGGGCGGCTATCACGACGCGCTGACGCTCAACGACGATGCGATGCTGCTGGCGACCGCGCTGCTCCAGCGGACCGCGGCGGGCGCGGGCGACTATGCGTTCGTGCCGCCGGCGCTGCGCACGGCGGCGCGCGCTGCGGCGGCGCGCGCGGTGGCGACGCTGCTCGCGACGCAGGTCGTCGTGGACGGCCGCCGCACGATCTGGGCGCAGCAATACGACCCGCTGACGCTGCGCCCCGTCGGCGCACGCAATTTCGAGCCGATCGCGCTCGCCACCGCGGAAAGCGCCGCGGTGCTGCGCTTCCTGATGGAGCAGCCCGACCCCACGCCCGCCATGCGTCAGGCGATCGCCGCCGGGGCCGCCTGGTTCGCAGGCCATGCCGTCGAGAATCGCGCCTGGACCGATGCGACCGGCCCCGGCGGCCGGCGGCTGGTCGACCAGCCCGGTGCCAAGCCGCTGTGGGCGCGCTTCTACGACCCGGCGAGCGAGCGGCCGGTGTTCGGCGACCGCGACCGCTCGATCCACGACGACGTCAACGGCATCAGCCTGGAACGCCGCAACGGCTATGCCTGGTTCAACGCCACCGGAGCGAGCGTCGCCGCCGCCTACGCGACGTGGCGGCGGCGTTATGGCGGCTGACCGGGCCGCGGGTCAGGGCTGGCCGCCGCCGCCCGCCGCGCCATAGACCTGCGCGGTCGCATAGCTCGCATCGCGCGCGGCGAGCTGGACGTAGATCGAGGCGAGCTCGACGGGCTGGCCCGGGCGGCCGAGCGGCGTCTCGCCGCCGAACTGCTCCAGCTTCTCCATCGTCGCGCCGCCCGACACCTGCAGCGGCGTCCAGATCGGGCCGGGCGCGACGCCGTTGACCCGGATGCCGCGGGGCCCCAGCTGCTTGGCCATCGACTTGACGAAGTTCATTCCCGCCGCCTTGGTCAGCGCATAGTCGACGAGGTCCTTGGACGGATCGTACGCCTGTTCCGAGGTGGTGACGATGATCGCATCGCCCGGCCCGAGATGCTCGAGCGCCGCCCTGGTCAGCCAGAACATCGCG
>JBKBTU010000066.1:1212-11662 GCA_046290715.1 Sphingomonas sp.
GGCCGCCTCGGCGACCAGCCGGTTGCAGAACGCCTCCTCCTTGAGGTCGCCGGGGATCGCGACCGCCTTGCGACCGGCCGCCTCGATCAGCGCGACGACCTCATCGGCATCGGCCTGTTCGTCGGGCAGGTAGTTGATCGCGACGTCGGCGCCTTCGCGGGCGAAGGCGATCGCCGCGGCGCGTCCCATGCCGCTGTCGCCGCCGGTGATCAGCGCGCGCCGGCCGGCGAGCCGCCCGGCGCCGACATAACTCTCCTCGCCGTGATCGGGCCGCGGCGTCATGTCGCGGGCGAGTCCCGGCCACGGCTGCGTCTGCCGCTCGAAGGGGGGCTGCGGATATTTGGTGGTGGGATCGCGCTGCTGGTCCGTCATCGGGAGACTCCTCGTCGGCAAGCAGCCCCCAACGGCGCAACGCCGCCGAAGTTGCGCCGCATTTCGTCCGATCAGCGCTCGCTGGCCGCCGGGCCTTGCCGCGAGACCGGGAGCGCGATCGAACAGCGCACGCCATCGGGAGTGAGCGCGTATGTCGTCTTGGCCTGCAACTGGTAGGGCAAGGCCTCCTCGATCAGCCGGCGTCCCTGCCCGGTGCCCCTCGGGACGGCATCGGTGGGCATCGCCACCCCCGTCTCGATCCAGTCGACATGCAGCCATGGCGCGCCGTCCGCCGCCGCCTCGATCCGCCAGCTTACCGCGAGATGCGCGCCGGGCTGGCGCAGCGCACCGTATTTCGCGGCATTGGTGGTCAGCTCGTGTAACGCCATCGCGAAGGTCTGCACGGTGCCGGAGCGCAACGCGATGCCGTCCGGGCCGGCGAGCGTGACGCGCGTCTCGTCGCCGCCGAGCGCCCCTGCGGCTTCGAGCTCGCAGCGGATCAACGTATCGAAGGTGATGCGGTCACGCTCGTCGAGGCGGGACAGGAGGCGCTGCACGCGCGCGAGCGCGGCGACGCGATCGCCGAACATCGCCTTGAACTCGCCAAGCGTGCTGCTCGACCGGACCGTCGCGTCCGCGGTCGAGCGGACGAGACCCAGCAGGTTGAAGGTGCGATGCTGCAATTCGGCGACCGGGATGCGCTGCCGCTCCTGCAACTGGCGCAGGTCGTCGACGTCGGTCGAGGTGCCGAGCCATTCGACGATGCGGCCGGCATCGTCGCGCCGTGGCGTGGCGCGGGTCTGGAACCAGCGATAGCCAAGCCCCCGGCGATCGCCGATCCGGTATTCCGCCTCGTACCGGCCGTGCGCTTCGGCTTCGGCCCAGGCGTCGGTCGCGCGCGCCCGGTCGTCCGGATGCAGCGCCGCGAGCCAGCCGTCGCCATGGCTTTCGGTATCGCGCTGGCCGGTGAGCGTGGTCCACTGCGGGCTCGCCCATGTCCACTGGCCCGCGGCGGCGGCGCGCCACACCAGTTGCGGCACGCCCTCGATCAGCGCGCGCTGCCGTTCCTCGCTTTCGCGCAGCGCGTCGGTACTGCGCTTGAGATCGTCGATGTCGCTGATCACGATGACGAAGCCCGCGACCGTCCCGGCGGCATCGAGGGTCGGCTTCGTCGCGACGTTGGTCCATCGGCGCCGCCCGTCGTCGAGCGTCTGCAGCATGTCCAACCCCGGCACGACGGTTTCGCCGCGCAGCGCACGCGCACCCGGGAAGTCCTCCGGTACGATCGGGTTGCCCGCCGCATCCCATGCATGCCAGCGCTGCCGCTGTACGGGATCGCGCGACGGCATCACGTCGGCAGGCAACAGGCGTCGATATTCGCCGTTGGCGACGATGGTCCGGCCGTCGGTGTCGATCACCGCGAGCCCGACCGGCACGCTTTCGAACGCCGCCGCGAGCCGTTCCTCGCTCTCGCGCAACGCCGCCTGCGTGCGGTTGCGAGCGGTGACGTCGGTGAACAGTACCGCGACGCGGCGTTGCGCGCGATCCAAGGTGAAGATGTTGAGGTCGAAGGTGCGATCGAGCGTCGCCTCGCTCTCCTCGACCCGCAGCGGCACGCCCCTGTCGAGCGCCTCGCCATAGAGTTCGGCCCAGCGCCGGTTCGGCGCGCCGAGCAATTCCGTCGCGGTCTTGCCGACCGGATAGGGCATGGACGTGTGCTTCATGAAGGCGGGATTGGCATCGAGGAAGCGGAAGTCGCTCCACCGGCCGGCCTCGTCCTTCAGCACCTCCACCACCGCATAGGCTTCGTCCATCGCGTCGAAGAGAAAGCGGTATTTCGCCTCGCTCTCGCGCAAGGCGGTGTCGGCGCGCTTGCGCGCGTCGATGTCGATGTTGACCCCCGCCCATTTCTCGACTCGGCCGGCCTCGTCGATCACGGGCGCGGCGCGCACGTTGGTCCAGCGCCAGCCGCCATCGGGCGCCCGCAACCGGAATTCGGCATCGACCAGTCCCTGCATCGCCACCGCATCGCGCCATTGCCGCTCGGCATAGCCGCGGTCGTCGGGGTGGATCGCGTCGAGCCAACCATAGCCGAGCCATTCGTCGAGCGTCTGGCCGGTATAGGCGCGCCAGCTCGGGCTGTCGGCGGTGACGACGCCGCGCGCGTCGGTTTCCCATTCCGCCTGCATCCAGGCACCATTGAAAAGGCGGTGGCGCGCCTGGCTCTCGCGCAGCGCCATTTGGGCCAAGCGGCGCTCCGTCACCTCGACCAGCGTCTGCAGCACCCCGGCTACCGCGCCGGTTTCGTCGCGGACGGGCGACCAGTCGGTATCGAAATAGCGCTTCTCGCGTCGGTCGGGTCCTTCCGGCCAGACGGCGAAGTCGTTGAGCCGAACGGCGCGGCCGCGGTACGCCGCGCGCAGCAGCGGCGCGATCACCGTATCGTGGACGTCGGGCCAACCCGCGGCGGCAGGTCGGCCGAGCAGTTCGGGATGCCGATCCCGCGCGATCGCCACATAGGCGTCGTTATAGATCTGGACGTGTTCGTGACCCCACAGCAGCGTCGCGGCGCCCGGCATCGCGAGCATCAGGTCGACAGCGGTCCTGAGGCTCTGCGGCCAGTGGTCGATCGCGCCCAGTGCAGACCGATCCCAACCGTGCATGCGGATGCGCGCCGCCATCTCGCTCTCGCCGAAAGGCCAGGGCGCGTCTGGTTCGCGCGCGCTCACGGCCGACCGTCGTCAGGCAATCCACCACGCATGCACTCGGATGGGTGGGGAGGTGCACAGCACCAGCCCGGTTCGATCGAGATCATGACTACCGAACACCTTCCGACAAGCATGGGGTGCTGCAAGCGTCACACAATCGCGCCGATGATGGTAGCTGCTGCGTGCCTCGATTATATCAGCGGTCGACCTCCCCGAACACGATATCGAGCGAGCCGAGGATGGCGGTGACGTCGGCGAGCATGTGGCCGCGCGACATGAAGTCCATCGCCTGGAGGTGGCTGAACGCGGTCGGCCGGATCTTGCAGCGATAGGCGCGGTTGCTGCCGTCGGCGACCAGATAGACGCCGAACTCGCCCTTCGGGCTCTCGGTGGCGACATAGACCTGGCCGGCGGGAACGTGGAAGCCCTCGGTGAACAGCTTGAAGTGGTGGATCAGCGCCTCCATCGACCGCTTCATCTCGGCGCGCGCGGGCGGCTTCACCTTGGGATCGTCGGTGGCGACGGGGCCGCCGGGCATCTCGGCGAGGCATTGCTTCATGATCCGCGCCGACTGGCGGCATTCCTCGACGCGCACCATGAACCGGTCGTAGCAATCGCCGTTGCTGCCGACCGGCACGGCGAAATCCATCCGGTCGTAAACGTCGTAGGGTTGCGATTTCCGAAGGTCCCACGGCACGCCGCTGGCGCGGAGCACCGGGCCGGACATGCCCCAGGCGATCGCGTCGTCGCGGGCGACCGGTGCGATGTCGACGTTGCGCTGCTTGAAGATGCGATTGTCGGCGACGAGCGCGATCGCATCCTCGAACAGGCGAGGAAAACGGGTGTCGAGCCAGTCGGCGATGTCGGTCAGCAGCTTGAGCGGTACGTCCTGGCGCACGCCGCCGGGGCGGAAGTAATTGGCATGCATCCGCGCGCCGGACGCGCGATCGTAGAAATTGTAGGTATCCTCGCGCAATTCGAACAGCCACAGGTTGGGCGTCATCGCGCCGACATCCATGATGTGGCTGCCGAGGTTGAGCAGGTGGTTCTGGATCCGCGTCAGCTCGGCGAAGAAGACGCGCAGATATTGGCCGCGCAGCGGCACCTCCAGGTCGAGCAGCTTCTCGATCGCGAGCACATAGGTGTGCTCCATGCACATCGGCGAGCAATAATCGAGCCGGTCGAAGTAGGGGATGGTCTGGAGGTACGGCTTGTTCTCGATGAACTTCTCGGTGCCGCGATGGAGGAAGCCGATATGCGGATCGATCCGCTCGATCACCTCGCCGTCGAGCTCGAGGACGAGCCGGAGCACCCCATGCGCGGCCGGGTGCTGCGGCCCGAAGTTGATCGTATAGTTGGCGATGCGGATTTCCTGCTCCGCCTCCGCGTGGGCGACGCCGGCCTCGTCCGCGGGCGGCACACCGCCGGCGTCGGGATGCAGGCTGTCGACCAGCTTCGCCTCGGACAGCCGCGAACCATATTGCGGGCCATCGACCATGGATTCGTTTCCTCTCGCGTGCCGGGCGTGGATCAGCGGTGTGCCGGGCGATGGTGGACGAAGCCGACGTAGCCGGCGGCGATCGCGAGCAGTGCGTGCAGCCAGACGTCGTTGCCGTAGAGCGGCACCAGCCCGAACAGCGTATCGAGGCCCGGCAGCACGCCGCATACGGTCAGCACCGCGTAGAGGATCGCGACCGCGCGGGCGTAGAGCAGCGCGCCCGTCGCGGACCGTGCCGCGAGGAGCCCCCAGGCGCCGAAGGCGAGATGCACGGCGTTGTGGAGGACGTTGACCGGGAACAGCCCCAGCGCGAGCCGCGAGGACGCGCCGATCGCGACGTCGGGGTGCATGTGCGCGGGCGACAGGCCGGGAACGAAGCCGGCGATGCCGGCAGCGAGGAAGACGATGCCGAACAGCACGGCGAAACGCGAAAGGGGCACGATCGGCATCCTCTGCAAAGCGGAATAGGGCTGATGCGGGCTGGCGACCGCGACCTTGCCGGACGTCAGTAGGCGCCGCGGGCCAGTCTCGCCTCGGCCTGCGCCAGCCGCTGCGCGATCACCCGGCGCTCGTCCGCTCCGGGATCGGATCGCAACGCCTTGCGGAGGCGATAGATGTCGGCTTCCACGATCCAACGGTACATAAGCGCTCCTCGCGTGGCTGTACCCCGCTGGTGTGCGATGCGCGGCAGTGATCCGCAATCACCCATGTTCTTGTCATGGATCGCTTTTTTACGCGGCGCGGATCGAGCGCACGGACGCCCGCGCCGCCCCGACGGGTGCTAGGACCGGCTACCCGCCTGCCCGCCCGCGACGTCCCACTGATAGGCGTCCACCGTCTCGCCGCGCGGCTGGTAGCGCAACTGGAAGGTGCGCCCGTCCCGCCTGACGTCGAGCGTGACATAGGCCTGCTGATCGCCCTGCAGCGCATCCTGCGGGAAGCCGTTGAGGATCTCGTCGCCGTCGCGCAGCCCGGCGACGGCAGCGTTCGATCCGGGCACCAGCCCGCGCACGATCTTCGGCCGGGCCTGGAGCGAGGCCATGTCGAAGCCCAGATCGTAACGCCGCAACCGGCGGACGACACGGCGGAAACCGGGGCCATAGGCATCGGACGGCGGCAGCACGGTCGCGCCGCCCAGCATCGCATCGAGGTCGGCGATGCCGCGCGCGCCGAGTTCCGCCTTGAGCAGCGAGCGGTACAGCGCCTCGTTCATCGGGGCCCCTGCGCGCCGCGTCGCGAGCATGCGGCGGACGATATCGTCGAGCGAACGCTTGCCGCCCGAGCGCGCGCGGATCTGCGCATCCACCGTCTCGAAATAGAGCGATCCGCGATCGTAGGGCAGCACCCGCACGCGCGTATCCCGCCAGAAGCCGTCCGGGATCGCCGCGTTGGGCGTCGCGATCTTGATGTTGGTGTAATAGCGCGCCGCGGTCTCGTTGAGGTCGGCGAGGAAGTCCGCCGCCGAGATCATGCCGGCGCGATAGGGCAGCGTGCGCTGGTAATGCACCGCCAGCCCCTCGCCGAACCACGACCGGTCGAGCCCGCCCGCGCCGTCCATCGACCCGTCGAGCGAATCGACCCAGCTGTGCAGCATCTCATGCGCCAGCAGCGAGCGCAGATCGTCGGGCTTCGAGGTCTGGTTGAACGTATAGGCGAAACTGTCGGTCAGGCCGATGCCGCTGCCCGGATTGCGCGTGTTGGTCCGCCCGAACACGCCGAAGCTCGGCGGCGTGTAGCCGAAGAAGCGGCCGTAGAAGCGATGCAGCGTCCCCGCCCAGGTCATCAGCGGCGCCATCGCGAACGGCGGCTCGCCCTGCCAGGCGGCGAAGAAGCCGTCGCGCTCGGGTCCCGCCGTGCCGGGATGCCCGCCCATATAATAAGCGGACGCCAGCGACTGCGCCGGCAGCGGCCCGGGCGTCGTGACATCGCCCGGGCCGAAGCTCGACGCGCCGACGCCGCCCGCTCCGTAGCGCGCGAAATCCCACTGCACCTCGACCTGGCGCGGCGTCCGGTCGGTCGGGAGCAGCAGGAAGGCGTTGCCGGCCGCGGAGAACGTGCCCCGCTCCGTGCGCATCTCATATTGCGGCAGCGCCAGCGGCGGGGCGGCGGCATCGATCGGCACGCGGTAGCGCACGGTGACCGCGCCCGCGACCGATCGCGACGCACGCCAGCGCCGGGTGGTGTTCGACCCGTCCTCGGCGACATCCTGCGCGGTCGTGGCGATCGGGCCTGCCGCGTCGGAAAAGGCGAGCGAGCGCAGGTCCTTGCCGCTGGTGACGACGGTATTGGCGACCATCGGCAACTCGAACAGCGGCTCGCCCGCCGCGGCACGGACCCCGTCCACGACCAGCGTCACATCGACGAAGGGTACGTGCTGCTGCGCATCGGGCGCGCCCGGTGCGAGCCGGACGACGAGATGCGGCGTGGCATCCGGCGGCGCGGCGCCGGCGAGCAGCAGCAGCGTCGCGAGCGCCGGACAGACGCGCAGCATTCGACCGGTCATGGCGTTCCCCCGATGTGGTCCGATCAACCTAACCGCGAGCGCCCGCGAAATCCTGTCGCAAGCGCTACTACCGGGCCCCGACGCTGCATAGCCTATTCGCGAACCGCCGCGATCCCTGCGTGCGTCATGCCGATGGCAGCGGCAGGCGATGCGTGCACTTCACCTCCGACAGGGTGGCGATCGAACGGATGTCCTCGACACCGGGCAGGCGCAGCAACGTGCGGAAGGTGAAGTTCTGGTACCAGGCCATGCTCGGCGCCAGCACCTTCAGCATCACGTCCATCTCCCCGAACAGCGTATAGGCCTCGGTGATCTCCGGGATCTCCTCGACCGCGCGCATGAAGCGCTCACGGCCCTCGTCGCTCAGCCGCCCCATCTTGAGCTGCGCGAAGATGTACATGCTTTCGCCGAACTTCTCGCGGTCGAGGACGGCGACCTGCGCCTTGATATAGCCCTCCTCCTTCAGCCGCTGGATGCGCCGCCAGCAGGGCGATTGCGACAGGCCGACGCGATCGGCGATCTCGCTCGACGATTCGGAGGCGTCGATCTGCAGGCGGTCGAGGATCTTGAGGTCCAGGCGGTCGAGGGCATCGGCCATGATTATGCACGGTTCCGGCAAAACGGGGATGGAAGCGGGCGCCATTCCACCACGGACGTGGCTGATCGACAAGCTTTTGCGCAAGCACGCCGCTAGCCTGCGGCGGACGTGCCGGCGGGGGACGGGAATGACGCGCGACGAATTGGCGATCTTCGACAGCGCGGCGGTGCGGGCCGGCCTCAGCTATCCCGACTGCATCCGCGTGGTGCGGGACGCGATGCAGGCGCTGTCCGCCGGCACCACCCGCCAGTTGCTGCGCACGATGCTGTCGCTGGGGCCGGGCCGGACCTTCGCGCAGATGCCGGGCGCGCTCGGCGAACAGGACATGTTCGGCACCAAGACGATCAGCGTCTTCGCCGACCCGCTGTCGGGCAAGCGCCGCCACCGCGGCCTGGTCGTGCTGTTCGAGCCCGACGAGGGCCGTCCGGTCGCGATCGCCGACGCCGAGGAGATCACGCATATCCGCACCGCCGCCGCGACCGCTGTCGCGACCGACGCGCTCGCGCGCAGCGATGCGGCGACGCTGCTGATCGTCGGCACCGGCGGGCAGGCGCATACCCACCTCCACGCGCTGCCGCTGGTCCGCACCTTCGACCGGGTTCTGATCTGGGGCCGTTCGCCCGCCAAGGCCGACGCGCTGGTCGCGGCCTTCCCCGACCTGCCCTGCGTCCGCGCCGACGACCTGGAGGCCGCGACCCGCGCCGCCGACGTCGTCTGCACGCTGACCGCCGCCGCCGAGCCGCTGCTCCGCGGCGACTGGGTCCGGCCCGGGACGCACGTCAATCTCGTCGGGTCGAGCGGTCCGGGGCCGGTGGAGGTGGACAGCGCCCTCGTCGCCAGGAGCCGCTACGTCGCCGACAGCAAGGCCTCCGCGCGTGACGCCGCCGCGGAATTCCTCGTCGCGCGCGCCGCCGGACTCGTCGGCGACGAGCATATCGTCGCGGAGATCGGAGAGGTGCTGCTCGGCCGCGTGCCCGGCCGCACCGCCGCGACCGACATCACCGTCTACAAATCCCTGGGCCATGCCGTGCAGGACCTCGCCGCCGCCACCCACCTCTACCGGAGTGCGCGCCCGTGACCGTTCGCCTGATCCTCGCCGCCTTGCTCGCCGGCACCTCTCCCGCCGCCGCGCAGGTCCACGAGCGCCTGTCGGTGATCGCCAACGGCGAGAAGGTCGGCAGCGTCGATGCGACCCGCACCGGCGATCACGTCGCGATCCATTACGACGTCAAGAACAACGGCCGCGGCCCGACGATGGACGAGGGCATCGATCTCGGCCCCGACGGCCTGCCGCTGCGCTGGACGCTCGACGGCAAGGCGACCTTCGGCGGCGACGTCCACGAACGCTTCGCGCGCGACGGCGGCACCGCGCGGTGGAGCGACGCGATGGGCGCGCGCGCGGCGCCGATACGCGGCACCGCGCTCTACGTCGGCCAGTCCGCCAGCCCCTGGGCGCTCGGCCTCTACGCCCGCGCGCTGCTGAAGGCGCCGGGCGGCACCCTGCCCGCGCTGCCCGGCGGCCAGCTGCACATCGATCCGCTCGGCCCCGCGACGATCGGTGCCGTGCGCTACCAGGCCTATGCGATCAGCGGCATCGACCTGTCGCCGGAGATGATCCTGCTCGACGACGCGGGCGCGCTGTTCGCGGTGCTCGACACCGGCGGCGCGACGGTGCGCGAGGGGCATGAAGGCGACGTCCCCGCCCTCGCCGCGCTAGCGACGCGGCTGACAGCGGAGCGCTACGCCGCCCTGCAAAAGCGCTTCGCCCACCGCATCGACGCGCCGGTCCGCATCCGCAACGTCCGCGTCTTCGATCCCGTCAGCGGCACCCGCGGCGCGCCCGTCTCGGTGGTCGTGGCCGACGGGCGGATCACCGGCATCCAGCCGCCGGACACCCCCGCCTCGCCCGGCGAGGCGCTGGTCGACGGTGCCGGCGGCACGCTGATGCCGGGGCTTCACGACATGCATGCGCACGTCAGCCTCGAATCGGCGCTGCTCTATCTCGCCGCCGGCGTCACCGCGGTGCGCGACATGGGCAACGACAATGCCTTCCTGCCCGACCTCGTCCGCCGCATCGCCGCGGGCGAGGTCGCAGGACCGCGCATCACCGCCAACGGCTTCCTCGAAGGGCGCAGCCCCTATTCCGCGCGGCTCGGCATCGTCGCGGACAGCGAGGCGGCGGCGCTCGACGCGGTCCGCTGGTACGCCGCGCGCGGCCATTGGCAGATCAAGATCTACAACAGCATGAACCCAGCCTGGGTGCCGGCGATCACGCGCGAGGCGCACCGGCTGGGCATGACCGTGACCGGCCACATCCCCGCCTTCACCAACGCCGATGCGATGATCGGCGCGGGCTATGACGAGGTGACTCACGTCAACCAGCTGATGCTCGGCTGGGTGCTCGATCCCAAGGAGGACACGCGCACGCCGCTGCGGCTGACCGCGATGAAGCGCACCGCGACGCTCGACCTCGCCAGCCCGCGCGTGCAGCACACGATCGACCTGATGGCGACGCGCCACATCGCGCACGATCCGACCGCGGTGACGCTGGAGCTGCTGATGGGCGGCCGCGACGGCCAGGCGAACCCCGCGGTCGCCGACTATATCGACCATCTGCCGATCGGCCTGCAACGCCGCCGCCGGCAGGCGATCGCGCCGATCGCCGGTCCGGCCGATGCCGCCGCCTACGACGGCGCGATGGTCAAGGTGAAGCAGGTGCTGAAGCTGCTCCACGACCGCGGCATCCGGCTGCTGCCCGGCACCGACGACCA
>JBKBTU010000669.1:0-520 GCA_046290715.1 Sphingomonas sp.
GATCAGCGGATGCTCGCGCACCGCCGCCGCGTCACCCGGTAGCGGATGGCGCGCCGCATAGAGGTCCGATGCATACAGGCCGAGCGCGTAATCGGTGAGCTTGCTGCTGACCAATGGCCCGGTCTGCGGCCGGGCGAGCAGGACCGCGACGTCCGCCTCGCGCTTCGAGGGACTGAGGAAACCGCTGCTCGCGACGAGATCGACGGTCAGGTCCGGATGCGCCGCGGTGAAGTCGCGCAGGTGATGCGCGACGAACCAGGTGCCGAACCCCTCCGACACGCTCACCCGCAGCACGCCGGACAGCCGGTCCGCATCGCCGCCGCTCGCGACGATGCCCGATGCCGCCCGCTGCATCGCCTCCGCCGCCGTCAGCAGCGCCTCGCCCGCGGCGGTCAGCGCCTGCCCTTCGCGCGATTGCTCGAACAAAGTCTGGCCGAGCGTCGCCTCCAGCCGGCGCAGGTGCCGCGCCATCGTCGTCGCATCGACGCCCGCTGCCGCCGCCGCGCGCGCGATCTGCCCG
>JBKBTU010000670.1:0-520 GCA_046290715.1 Sphingomonas sp.
GGTCGAGATCGATATCGTGCACATAGTCCAGGAACTCGTGCGGGTCGGTGCCGTGCTCTAGCATCAGCCCCGACAAGGTGGTGCCGAAGCGATAGAAATAATCCTTCTGCACCTTGAGCGCAGCCTCGCGGTCCAGCCCCAATCGTTCGCTGACATAATCGGTCATGCGGATATCGATCAGCGCAAACAGGTTCGTCTCCGCTGGATAGAGCGTGTTGTCGAGATCGAAGATCCAGGTGCGGATGTGGTCAAAGGGCGCGCGCATAGGGTCTTGCGCCTAGACGCGCAGCGGCGCGTCGGCAAGCCGCCATTCGGCCAGAACGCCGGCATCTGGCTCGCAGGCGATGCGCATGGCGCGCTCTGCAGCGTGGCGCGCCGGGTCGAGCTGTGCCAGCGCCCATATCGCCGCGCCGCGCACCATGGGTTCGGAATCGCCTAGCAGCGCGACGACAGGCGCGACCAGCGCCGCATCGCCGCTGTTGCCCGCCGCGATCAAGGCATTGCGCACCATCCGCACCCT
>JBKBTU010000671.1:0-519 GCA_046290715.1 Sphingomonas sp.
TCGGCCGAGCCTGCTGCCGCTGCCGCCGTGGCGGACGAGGATTTCGAACGCGCGATGGCGGCGCTCGCCTCGTTGCGTGCGCCGATCGACGCGTTCTTTGACAGCGTGACCGTCAACGATGCCGACCCGGCGAAGCGCGCCGCGCGTCTGGCGCTGCTCGCCCGCGTACGCGCCGCAGTGCACGGCGTCGCCGATTTTTCGAGAATCGAGGGGTAAGGAAACACGCCCCACGTAGCGTCAACTTCGACAACTTCCGAAGGTCGGGTATGCTTTCTTCCTCCCCGGGGCAGGCATCCAAACGTAGCTCTAAGGACCAGCGATGACCCAATACGTGTACCGTTTCGGTGGCGGCGTTTCGGACGGGGGGAAGGGCGACAAGAACCTGCTCGGCGGCAAGGGTGCGAACCTCGCCGAGATGGCGTCGATCGGCCTGCCGGTGCCGCCCGGCTTCACGATCAGCACCGCGATGTGCACGCGCTATTACGAGGAGGGCGAGCAATTCCCGCAGTCGCTGCGTGA
>JBKBTU010000672.1:0-519 GCA_046290715.1 Sphingomonas sp.
TGCGGCGCGCCAGAAGGCGCCATGGCCGGTGTCGGTGAACTTGGCATCGCGGCCGTCAGTGCGGTCAGCGATCCAGCTCTTGCGTTCGATCTGCGCCAGCGCGTCGAACGCCTCGCCGGTCCAGTCCGCGCCGGAGACGAAGCTCCAGTCGGGTTCGCCATGCTCGGCGAGATGCTTTTCATGGAAGCGGTTCTTGCGCAGCGTCGAGTTGCGCGGCCAGGTGCCCTCAGCCTGCAACGCCGCCATGTCGAGCAGGAAGCTTTCGGCGACGAAGCGGTCGAGCGCGATCCAGCCGCGCGTCGCGGCCGCGGCGCGCAATCCGTCGAGCGCGGGGTCGCCGTCATAGACCGGGCCGATGCGCAGCGCATTGGTGTGGCGCGCGAGCAGGTCGAGCGCGACCTCGAATATCTCGGCCCCGACATCCTGCGCGACGGGGAATGAACGGAACGGCCAGTAGCATCCGGGCACCTGCGCCGCCCGTAGCGGCGCGGGTCCGGTCGCGACCAGCGGCAGCGCGAG
>JBKBTU010000673.1:0-519 GCA_046290715.1 Sphingomonas sp.
GACAGGATCAGGCTGCGCGCCCCGGTCCTGGCATCGGGGCTGGCGAGCAGCCGCTGGGTGGTGTCCTGATCCAGACCCGCGCTGGCGGTGTTGAGCAGGAACAGCCCGGTAACGGCGGCAAGCAGCGTGAACGGCCTGGACAGATCGGTCGACAGGTCGAACAGTCGCAGCTTGTTCGCGCCATCGGGCGCGTTGCGCAGCGCATCGATCAGCGCGGCATTGTCGAGCGGGATTGCGGCGCGCAGAAAGATCAGCACGGCCACCGCTGCGCCGGCATAGACGATGAACTGGACGAAATCGTTCCAGATGACGGACTTGAGCCCCCCGCGCAGCGTGAAGGCCAGGCTCGCGAGCATCACCGCCGCCGCTGACAGGATGATCGACCCGGCATCGATCGCGTTGAATCCCACCATCGCGATCGCGATCGCGGCGAGATAGACGCGCGCGCCGCCCGACAGGATGCGCCCGGCCAGATACATGCCGCCCGCCCAGCGCATCGCGCGCGCGTCGTACCGCGTC
>JBKBTU010000674.1:0-519 GCA_046290715.1 Sphingomonas sp.
ATGACAAGCAGCAGGATCGCGAGCGATGCCGACAGCTTGAGGATGGTACCGGCAGTTCCGTTCATGATGGCTCCTCTGGTTCAGTCTAGCCGACGCGCCGCACCGGCGGCACCGGGTCGCGCCGCCGCAGATAGGGCGCGACAAGGTTGCGGGCGCGGAAAAACTCCTGCCGCTCGGGGCTCAGCGTTTCGAAATTGCCGATCACGCGGCGGCAGCTGGGCGCGCGACACTGACAGATCATGTGCCAGTTCGATTGCGCCAGCGTCGTCGAATAATCCCACGTCACCTCGTCCCCGGCCGCGATGTCGCGCAGCGCGACCAGGATCACGCCATCGTCGGTGAAACGCAGCCCGGCATTGGGATCGCAGCTATGGTTGACCAGATCGTCGAGCTGTCCCGACGGCCCCATATAATGGTCGGGCGTCACCTGCACGAAGCGGTCGTCGCTGCCGCGCATCAGGCTGGGGATGTCATCGACATGGAATCGCCGCCCGGTAAAGCGCATCAGCACCGCACCCT
>JBKBTU010000675.1:0-518 GCA_046290715.1 Sphingomonas sp.
AGCAGTCGGTCGGGCGCACCCAGCGCGTGCAGCGTCACCCAGTCGTTGGTCGCCTCCGCCGCGTCGTCCGGCCCGTCATTGGCACCCCAGCGCTCGAAGACCTGCAACGCGTCGCCGGGGCCGACGTATGTGGCGAAGAACGCCTCGCACGCCGCGGCGTTGGCGGCGAGCAGGCGGCGTTGCAGCAGCGCCCAGCGCGGCGGTGCCATCGGCGTCGTGATCCGCAGCGTGGCGGGGCGCGGCCGGGCGGCGCCGGGGAGCAGCGCGCCGGCTGCACCGGCGACCAGCAACTGGCGTCGGTCGATCGTCATGCGGCAAGCTCCAGCCGCCTTATCGGCCCGACGACGACGAGGAAGGCGAAGATGGTGAGCAGGCAGTGCGCGCCGACGAAGACGAGCGCGCCATCGAACGATCCGGTCGCGCCGACGATATAGCCGACGACGATCGGGGTCACGATCCCGGCGATGTTGCCGAACATGTTGAACACGCCGCCGGACAGCCCCGCGAGCTGCTTGGGC
>JBKBTU010000676.1:0-517 GCA_046290715.1 Sphingomonas sp.
TCACGTCATGTTATCACGCTATAGGCCCCACCAGATGCTCGGGGCGAATGGGTCGACTCCGCTCATATCAACCGAGACTGCGCCGCGGTCGGCGGTTCAATCCGCTGCGCCGGTTTCCAGATAGCGGTTGAGCCAGGCGCCGATCGCGGCATTGTCGCTGGCGCCGCCGAGCGACCGCGTCGCCCGTTCGCGCAGCGTGTCGTCGATGTCGGGCGCGGTGTGGGCGGCGATCAGCGCGCGGGCGTAAGCCGCATCGAACTCCGGGTGGAACTGGAGGGTAAGCGCCTCGCCGTCGGCATAAGCGAGCGCGGCGCAGGGCGTGAACGCGCTGGCGGCGACGACCCGCGCCTTCGCCGGTGGGACTACGACCTGATCCTGGTGCGACGCCATCGCCGTCACCGCCTCGCCGAGCCCCTCGACCGGATGGCGCAGGTCGTAGCGGTGCAGCCCAAGCCCCCATCCATCCGGCGCCTTCACCACCCTGCCGCCGAATGCGTGCGCGATCATCTGTGGCCGA
>JBKBTU010000677.1:0-517 GCA_046290715.1 Sphingomonas sp.
CTCGACCTCAAGCATGCCGCGACCGGTGCGCTGCCGCAGGGGGTGCATTTCACGCTGATCGAAGGCGTCGCCGACCATATCGTGGAAACGCTGATGACCGGCGATTCCCGCATCCAGCGCGTCGAGGTCGAGATCGTCAAGCTCGCCATCGCCGAGGCGGACGAACGCATCGGCATCACGCTGGTGCGGTATCGGAAGTAGCGCGCACTTATTCCTCCCTGCGCCGCAGGGGAGGGATTGATAATTTGCCCTGCCTACCGCCGACACGGCCCCAGCTGGTCCAGCACGAACCGATAATCCTCCCGCGCTGCCGCCGCATTTTCGGGTTCCGCGTCCGCCAGGCTGGTCGCCGGCAGCGCACGCGGCAGGCCGCAAGCCAGGCGATACCACAGCAACGTGTCGCGCTGGGGCGCGGCGGCGGCATCGTCGACGATTTCGCCCAGCGCCACCGCCCAGCGTTTCTGCTCGCCCGGGCGGCGCAGGATCGACAGCGAGATCGGCGCGCCATTGGCGGTCT
>JBKBTU010000678.1:0-517 GCA_046290715.1 Sphingomonas sp.
CCCGCATAGAATCGCGCGATCAGCGCATCGGGCAGTGTATAGAAGCGTTCGAGCACGCGGTAGCGTTCGTCCGGCCCTGCCGCCTTGAACAGCATTTTGGTCAGCATCCGGTAGAAGCCGTCGGCCTGCCAATGGTCGAGGCTGGTCTTGCGGCTCATTTCAGCGAGCGCTGCGCCCGACAGATCGGGCATCTCGGCAATATGCGCAGCCAGCCGCACCGCATCGGGCAGCGAATAGCCGGTAAGGCCGTGGAACAGCGCCGCGCGCGTGCCTGCCTTGGCGACATCGCCGCCGGTCGATTGCCAGTATCCGCCGAAATCGCCGCCATACACCACCGGCAGCGCGCCGGTTTCGGTGCGGCTGACGCGCTCGATCTGCCAGCCCTTGGCATCGGCATAGGCGCTGATCCGCGCAGACAAGGCCTGGGTGTCGAGATCGGGGGTGTCGCTGTAATAGGTGTCCTCGACGAAGATTTCCATCGGGCTGATCGGCAGGCAATAGACGAAGCGATAACCGT
>JBKBTU010000067.1:0-11511 GCA_046290715.1 Sphingomonas sp.
ACCTGTGGCTCCGGCATCGCCGCGACGGGAGTGGCACCGCGGCTCGCGGGATCGTCCGCGGGACCGAGCGGGCGATGCCGCACGGCGATACGCCCGCGGACCGTGACCCCGGCTGCGCGCAGCAGCTGCGCGAACCGCCACGCCGCACGCTGCGCCGGATCGTCGATACCAAGCGATAGGGTGACGGGTGGCGTGCCCGCCGCGACGCTGCCGGTCAGCCGCACGGCATCGCTGTCCGGCAGCCGCTCGGCGGTGAGCGTGCGGGGGCTGGCATCGACGCCCGTCGTCGCGGCGTTGTCGATCCGGTAATAGCCGTCGCCCGTCACCAGCGGCGGCGCACCGGGTGTCATCGGCGTGACGGTCACCGCCACGACATTGTCGTCCAGCGTCAGCGCCGAGATGCCGGTGCCATAGGCGCCGTCCATGTTGTTCCAGCTCATCCCCTGCGGCCAGCGTTCGTCGGGAAAGGCAGTGTCGTCGCCGACCACGTCGTTCACCACGCGGGTGCGCTGCGCGACCGCGGTCGCCAGCGTCACCAGGCAATCCTCCCGGCAGTCGGGCGCGGAGGACAGGCGCGCGTCGCCATGGCCCGCCAGCACCACGTTCGGCGTGCCGCGCCCTTCGAGCCGCACCGTCGCGCCGCCCGCCGCATCGGGCGTCTGCGTGTCCAGCGTCGCGAAGGCGGCGGCAGTGGTGAACAGCTTCGTATTCGACGCAGGGATGAACCGCTCGTCGGGGCGCACCGCCACGATCTCGCGTCCGTCGGCATCGGTGACGACCAGTCCGATCCGGGTGCCTGGCGGCGCCTTCGCCAGCGCCTCCGCCACGGCCGGGGAGGCGGTCGGGGCCGGCGATGCCGTCACCGCCTGGCCCGTTATCGTCAGGGGCAGCAGCATGATCGCGATCATCGGCGCTCGATCTCCTCGCTCAGCAGGGTCAGGAACTCGGCCGCCAACATCGACGGCGGGCGATCGAGCAGATGGATTGCATGGACGTCGAACGTCACCGACGGACGCAGCGGCCGCATCGACAAGCCCTGGCCGAGCGATGCCGCCGCCGTGAAATTGTCGACGATCGCCATGCCGACGCCGGCACGCACCAGCGCCGCCGCGATGTAGAAGGTGCGCGCCACCGCGACCTCGTTCAGCACGATCCCAAGCCGATCGATCTCGTCGCCCAGCAACTTGCCGATCGGACCGCTGCCCTTCATCGAGATGATCGGCTGTCCGATCAGGTGTGACAGCTCCAGCCGCGGCGGCGCATCGGGCATCGCCTGTTCGCGGTACAGCACGACCAGTTCGCCCTCGCCCAGCCAGCTGCGCGACAGCGCGACGCCGCGCGGCGGCTCGCTGGCGATCGCGATGTCGCTTTCGCGCTCGTACAGCTTGCGCAGCAGGTCGTCGTGATGGACGGTCTGCAAGTCGAACCGTACGTCGGGGTGGCGCTTCAGGAAGCGCGCGACTGCATCGGGCAGCACGCCGAGCGCGAGGCTCGGGAGAGCGGAAATGCGCAGCGTCGTGCCCGCCCCGGCGCGCAGATTGCGCCCCGTCTCGCGCAGCGCGCCGACGCGTTCCTGGATGTCGGCGACATCGGCGAACAATGCGTGCGCATCCTCCGTCGGCAGCAGCCGCCCGTTGACGCGCTGGAACAGTTCGAACCCGAGCAGGCTTTCGGCGTGGCGCAGCGTCTTCGACACCGATGGCTGCGACACGTTGAGCGCACGCGCCGCGGCCGAGACCGAGCCGTTGACATAGACGGCGTGGAAGATCTCGATATGGCGCAGGTTCATGGGGATCGCCTAGCGGACCCCACGCTATTCGACCACCGGCCCGCGAAACCGGGCCACATCCAGTGCGCCCTCGCTCCGCGCGACGAGCGTTGCAACCGTGAGATTTGCCGAGGCAGAGGGCACGGTGCGGGTCATGTCGAGCAGCCGGTCGAACGGCAGCACCAGGCCGATCACCAGCGCGGTCTGCTCGGTGCTCACCCCCACCGCCGACAGCATCGCCGCCAGCATGAACAGCGAGGCGGACGGCACCGGCGCGGTGCCGAACGCCGCCAGCGCCCCAGTCAGCAGCATGGTGACGAGCATCGTCGCGTCGGGGACGATGCCCAGCGCCTGCAACGCGAATTGGCCGAGCAGACCGACGTACATCGCGGTGCCGTCCTTGCCGATCGACGCACCGAGCGGCAGGACCGTCGAGGCGACGGCGCGCGACACGCCGAGGTTGTCCTGCGCGACGCGGAGCGCCACCGGCAACGTCGCGGACGACGAGGCGGTCGAAAAGGCGACGATCAGCGCATCGACGATGCCGCGGAAGAAGCGGACGACGGACAGCCGCGCCACCCAGCGGATCAGCAGCGCGTGAACCAGCAGCATCTGTACCAGCGAGGCGAGCACCACCGCCAGCGCCAGCCAGCCGACATGGACGAACACGCCCGCGCCGTTCACCGCCACCGCCTGCGCGATCAGCGCCAGCACGCCGAACGGGGTCACCTCCATCGCGACGCGGACGATCTGCAGCAGCACCGCCGACAGCCCTTGGAGAAACGCGACGACCGGCCGCCCCGCCTCGCCCGCCAGGATGCTGCCCGTGCCGAGCAACACCGCGACGAAGATGATCGCGAGCATGTCGCCGCGGACCAGCGCCTCGACGACGTTGAGCGGCACGATCGACAGCAACTGTTCGGCCGGCGTCACCGCCGCCCCCAGCGGATGCGGCACCACACCGCCCAGCGACATCCCCGCGCCCGGCCGCAGCAGCAGCCCCGCCGCCATGCCGATCGACACCGCGACCAACGTGGTGGCCGCGAACAGGCCGACGGTGCGCAGGCCGATCGATCCGAGCCGCCGCGGATCGCCCAACGTCGCGATACCCGCCGAGATCGTCACCAGAACCACCGGCACGACCAGCATCTTGATGAGCCGCACGAACAGCTCGCCGACCAGCCGGATCGCACCCGCCGCCTCGGGCCAAAGCAGGCCGAGCGCGACGCCGAGCACCAACCCGCCGACGACGCGCCGCCACAGCGGAATGGCGAACCAGCCGCGGATCAGGCGCAAGCGGGCGTGCCCCAGAAACCGGGAACCGGCGGGTTCAGGATGCCGGCATCGTCGCGTGCGCCGCCGGCCCGGTCCTCCGTCAACCAGAGCGGTCCGTCGAGATCGACGAACTCGGCACCGCTCGCGACCAGCATCGCCGGCGCGATCCCTAGCGACGAACACACCATGCACCCCACCATCACTCCGAACCCCCGCGCGCGCGCCTCACCGGCCAGCGCCAAGGCTTCGGTCAAGCCGCCGGTCTTGTCGAGCTTGACGTTCACATGGCTGTAGCGCCCCGCCA
The DNA here is from genome assembly GCA_046290715.1 of Sphingomonas sp. Classification (GTDB taxonomy): domain Bacteria; phylum Pseudomonadota; class Alphaproteobacteria; order Sphingomonadales; family Sphingomonadaceae; genus Sphingomonas. The sequence continues at coordinate 3,348 of JBKBTU010000067.1, forward strand.
GCCGGTCGAGATCGGCGCGGGTGTGCAGCGCTTCGTCGGCGCAGATCGGGATGGCGCCGATAAAGGCTTCCAGCCCGGCGTCCGAGTCGGCGGGCACCGGCTGTTCGAGCAGATCGACGCGGTGCGCGCGCAACAGGGATAGGTGATCGGCGACATCCTCCACCCGCCAGCTTTCGTTAGGATCGACGATCAGTCGCGGCGCGGGCGCGACGGCGCGCACCGCAGCGATCTGTTCGGCGGCATCCGCACGGTTCACCTTGATCTTGAGCAGCGGCACGCCGGCGACGTCCTGAGCAACTGCCGCCATCGCCTCCGGCGTGTCGATGCCGATCGTGATGGCAGACGCGAGCGCCTCGACGGGCGGCACACCTGCGAGGGCGACGACGCTGGTGCCGGCTATCCGCGCCTCCAGGTCCCACAAAGCGCAATCGACCGCGTTCCGAGCGGCGCTGGCGGGCATCGCCGCAGCAAGGTCGGCCCGCGTCGCCCCCGCCTCGACCAGGTCGCGCACCGCCTCAATCGCGGCGAACGCGCCCTCGATCGTCTCGCCGTAGCGCGGATAGGGCACACTCTCGCCCCAACCCCGCGCCTCTCCTTCCACGACCGTCACCGTCACCACATCGGCCGCGGTCTTCACGCCGCGCGCGATGCGAAAGGGCGCCCTCAGCGGGAAGCGGTCGTGGCGAACGGCGAGGACGCGGCGCATGATGTCTCCAGCAGCAGATCGATGATCGCCTCCGACCCGAAGCGATAAGGATCGGTGCAGGGCAGGCCCAGCGCATCCTCGGCTTCGCGGCACATCCGGCGTGCGGTCAGTTCATCGAGCTTCGCCGTGTTGAGCGCCACGCCGACGCCGCGGACGTCCGGGCTGGTCAGCCGGGCGACGCGGATATTCGCCTCCAGGCATTCGGCAAGCCCGGGCATCGGACAATGCGGCAGCCCGCGCATGTGCGGGCGCAGCGGATCGTGGCACAGCACCAGCGCCGTGGGCTGCGCGCCATGGAGAAGGCCGGTCGACACGCCGGCGAAGGCGGGGTGGAACAGCGACCCCTGCCCTTCGATCAGGTCCCAGCCGTCGTCGTCGCGTGCCGGGGCCAGCGTCTCGATCGCGCCGGCGATGAAATCGGCGACCACGGCATCCAGCGGCACGCCCTCGCCCGCGATCAGGATGCCGGTCTGGCCGGTCGCGCGGAAATCGGCGGTGACGCCCCGCGCGCGCAGGGCGTCGCGCAGGCCGAGCGTCGCATACATCTTGCCGACCGAACAATCCGTGCCGACGGTGAGCAGCCGGTTGCCCGCGCGACGGCGGCCGGTACCGACCGGAAGCCCCGCGGGCGCATCGCGTACGTCAAACAATGCGACTCCCGCCGCCTCTGCCGCCTCGACCAGTTCGGGCACGTCGCGCAGTCGCTCGTGCAGGCCGCAGGCGACGTTCAGCCCGGCGCGGATCGCGGCAAGCGCATCGCCGATCATCCAGCGCGGGAACCGTCCGCCGGGATTGGCGATACCCAGCACCAGCGTGCGGGCGCCCGCGGCGCGGGCGGTATCCGCGTTCATCTGCGGCAGGCCCAGCGTGAACGGGCAGTCGGCATGTCGCCATTCGCCGACGCAATCCTCCCCGCGAAAGGCGGCGAGGCCGCGCGAGGTCTTGAGGCCGATCTCGTCGTCGGAATGGCCGAGATAGAGGAGGTAGGGAGCGGGAATCGTCATGATGCCAGTATGATAGAAGCAGGGCGGCGCGCGCCGCCAATCGCGCTCGCAACCCCGCCTATAACGTCCGGCTATTGGTCGCAGCCCGCCGGCCGGGGGCGGAGCAGCGCACGGCCTGCCGCGACACCCGTCGCCGCACCGTCGCTTAGCGCGCGCCGGCCGTTGACGAACAATGCGACGACGCCGACGCTCGTCTCGCGCGGATGCAGGTAATCGGCGCGCGGTGCGTAGCCTTTGGGGTCGAGCACGACGACATCGGCGTGATAGCCGGCGCGCAGATAGCCGCGCTGCGGGATGCGGTACATATCGGCGGTCGCGCCGGTCGATCGACGGATGAACTGCCGCAGCGTGATGACCTTCCGCTCGACGACATAGGTGCGGTACAACCGCGGGAAGGTCGCATATTGGCGCGGGTGCCCGTCCGACCCGTCCGACGAGGTGACGACCCACGGCTGCTTCATGATGAGATCGACATCGCGGTCCGCCATGTTGAAGCTCGCGACGTCCGTTCCCGCCGGGCCGGTGCCGGCCGCATTGGGGGTGCGCAGGATGCGGATCGCCGCATCGACCGGGGTCACGCGCCATTGCGCCGCCATCTGGGCGAGCGTCTTGCCGGTCCAGGGCTGATCCTGCGCGGTCAGCAGCATCGCCGCCGCGCCGCCGCGGCGCCGCAGGTTCTCCCCCATCTCGGTCTTCAGCCGCGCGAGGCCGGCGGGATCGTCGAGCCTGGCGAGCAGTTTCCGATAGCCGCCGTCCATCGCCCAGCCGGGCACCAGCGCGGCATCGACGCTCGTGCCCGAGGCCAGCCAGGGATATTGATCCGCAGTGACCGCCTGGCCCTTTTGCCGCGCCGCCTCGATCGTCGCGATCAGTGCCGGCGCCTGTCCTTGCAGATCGACGCCAAGCGCTTTCAGATGCGCGAAATGTACCGGCGTTCCGGCGCGGCGTCCGATCTCGATCGCCTCGCGCGTCGATCCGATCAGGCCGATCGAATAATTGGACTCGTCGCGCTGGTGCGTGTCGTACAGGCCGCCGCGGGCACCCGCCTCCCGCGCGACCGCCACCACCTCGTCGGTCTTGGCGAAGCTCTGCGGGGGATAGAACAGCCCGGTCGACAGGCCATAGGCGCCCTCGCACATGCCCTTGGCGGCAAGGCGCTGTTCCTCCGCCAGTTCAGCCGGCGTCGGCGCGCGCGCGTCCTCGCCCAGCACCTGCGTGCGGATCGACCCGAAGCCGACGAAGGGCACGATATTGGTGCCGATGCCGCTCGCCTCCAGCGCCTGCGCGTCCTTCGCCACCTCGAACGTGCCGTATCCGTCGACGCCGATCACCACCGTCGACACGCCCTGCGTGAGCCACGGCAAATTCAGCCGGGCCTTGGCGTCGGGCGAGCGGATGTAGCTGTCTGGGTGGGTGTGCGCGTCGATCAGTCCTGGCGCGACGATCAGCCCGCGGGCGTCGACCACCTCGCCCGCCGCGCTGCCGCGAGGCGGTCCGACATAGACGATGCGGTCGCCTGCCAGTTCGACGTCGCCGACGAAGGGGGCGGCGTCGGCGCCGGTGTAGATCGTGCCGCCGCGGATCACGACATCGGCGCGGGGGCCGCTTGCGGAGGTGGCGGCACACCAGACGATGGCGATAAGGACGAGGCGCTTCATCGCGGGCTCCTTTCGGGTAGCAGGCGGGTGGTCACGGCAGCGGCCTGATCGACCGCCGCACGGCTGAACGGCATCGGCAGCATCCGGCCGACGGCCCAGGGCGCGGCCTGATCGGCGCGATGCGGGGAGCGCGGATCGTTCGATTGCCCCGGCAGGTTGAGCATGACCGACCGATCCCAGTCGCCCACATCGATCACCTGAAGGTAGCTGGCACCGCCGCCCACGCGCCAATCCGGCCCGTCGCCGAGCCAGCGCGCCATCACGGTGAAGCCGTCGCCACCGGACCCGCCTACCTCGATCGGCGGAAAGGCTGCGGCGATGGCGGGGATACGCGCGAGCGGATGCGCGATCCGGACGCGATGCAGCGTATCCCACCGCCAGGCCGCCGGGTCCCGCCCTAGCAGTTCGGTGGCCTTTGCCCAGCCGTCGGCGAGCGCGGCATCGATCAGTTCGGGCCGGTCCGCGGCGACGCGCAGAAGCTGTGGCGCGTCGATCGCCGGGATCAGGCTGCGCGCGCGCTCGGGCACCAGTGCGGCGACCATCTTGGCGTTGAGGTCGCGCAGCACGATCTCGTACAGCGCGGCCGCACCGCTCGCGCCGTCGATCCGTGCGTCCCAGCCAGCCAGCATCGCAGCGGCCGAGGAAGCGCTCGCCGAGGGCTGGCGTGGCAGCATCGCCTGGAACCGCCGGGCAGGCAGCGACAGCGTGTCGTGCTGCAACGCCACGCTGTCCGCCACGCGGTGCCGCGTCTCGGCCGTCAGCACCTGGGCGATGCGATCGTAGCGCGCCGGATCGCGGAACGAGAAGGCGGGGCTTTGCTGGACGGGCCAGCCGGGCGGCAGATTGTCCTGATTGGCCGAGGCGAACCAGCCCGCGGGCGGATCGATGGCACCGGGAAGACTGCGGAAATCGCGCATGCCCGTCCAGTCGTAGCGGCCGTCGCCCGGCACGGGCATCAGCCCATGACCTCGCTTGCGCTGCGGCCAGAAGCCGATCGCCTGCCAGCCGTGATGACCGTCGACATCGGCATAATGGAAATTGGTCGGCGACGGGTGCAGCTTGAACGCCTCGCGCAGGCTCGCCCAGTCATGCGCCAGGTTGATCGCCACCATCGAAAATGCGCCCGATCCGCCCGGTTGCATCTCCACCGACGCCAGCACCGTCGCACGGGATCGCGTCGGATCATGCGCGATCACGGGCCCCTGCACCGCATAGCGCAGCACCGCCCGGTGAGGCGCGGCATCCTTCACCGGGATCGCCACCTCGACCCGATCGAACCGCTTCCAGCCGCCGTCGTGGCGATAGCGTTCGGGATCGGTCGGATGCAGCTCCAGCACGAACAGGTCGTCCTGGTCGATGTGGAAATTGGTGCGGCCGAAGGCGAAGCGGTCGGTATGCCCTTGCATGATACCCGCCAGTCCCGGCGCGCCGCCGCCGATGACATCGAGGCCGGGCGCGGTGAGATGCGCGACGTGGCGCGGCCCGAATCCGCCGATGCCGAGATGCGGATCGTTCGCCAGAATCGGCCGCCCGGTCGCGGTGCGGCTGCCGGCCACCGTCCAGGCGTTCGATCCGGCGTTGGCGGCGTTGAGCAATTCGTCGGGATCGTGCGTCTGCGTCTCGCGTCCGAACGGCAGCGGCCCCAGCCGTAGCATGCCCAGATCCGCCTCGCTCACCTCCGCGACGTCGAGGCCCTCCGGCACGCCCAGGGGGATAGACGGCCGCAGCGGCGCGACGAGCCTGTCGAGGTCGAGCAGCCCCATCGCCGCCAGCTGCGCGCGACGGATCTCGTCGTCGACGTTCCCGATCCCGCTGCCCCGCGCCAGCACCAGATCGCGCACGTCGCGGCGCAACGGCATGACGCCGAGGATGCGGTATTCGAGCGGCAGCAGCGTCGGATCGCGTTCCACCTCGGCGATGCGCGCGTTGATGCCCGCGACATAGCCGCGCACGCAGGCCAGCACCTCCGCGGGGATGCGCGCCAGCTCGGCATCCAGGTCGCCGCGATAGTGGAACAGCCGCGCCGCCACGTCATGGCTCGCGAAGTCAGCGCCAAACGCCTCGGCCATCCGTCCCATTTCGCGGCGGTGTGCGAAATCGATCTGGAACAGCCGGTCGCGTGCCACGACATAGCCCTGTCCGAAGAAGGCGTCGGCCTTCGTGGCGGCGCGGATGTGGGGCACGCCCCAGCGATCGTCGACGATCTCGACGGGATGCGACAGCCCCTGCACCGTCGCATGGCCGGTCGCGGCCGGGCGGGCGATCCCACGCCAGGGTGCCAGCGCGCCGAACGCCGAGGCGCCGAGCAGGAAGGAACGGCGAGAGACCATGGTTTCCCCTTGTCCGGCGGCGTCGCGGTGCGCTCGCAGTCATGACGGCCGCGCGCGGCATGCCGATGGGGGCGGAGCATAAAGAGGGACGACGGGTGCGCAATGCCACCATAATCCGAGGCTATGGGCTACCGAACGATCGGTAGTCGGTCGACCCTTGACCCAGGTTGCGTATCGCCTGCACCATCCTTCCCGCACGGATCAGCGACAAGACCATGACCGTCCGCAGGGAGATCACGCTCCGGAATCGTGAATAGGGGAAAGCAGATGACCGACGGATCATGGCGCCGGCTGATCAGGACCGGCACCGGACTGACAGCCTTGTCGATGGCGCTCGCCGCCCCCGCCTTCGCGCAGACGACGACGCCCGCCGATGCGCAGGCGCCCGGCGAGACGCCGCCACCGCCGCAGACCGACGCGGGCGACATCGCGCCCGACGACATCATGGTCACCGGCACGCGCATCATCCGCGATGGGTTCAAGTCGCCGACGCCGCTGACCGTCGCGACGCAGGAGGATATCCTCAACACCTCGCCGACGAACAACATCGCCGATTTCGTCAACCAGTTGCCCGCGCTGGTCGGGTCCACGCGCCCGTCCAACTCGCGCCTCGCGATCAGTTCGGGCCTGGCCGGGATCAACGCGCTCAACCTACGCGGGCTCGGGGAAATCCGCACGCTTGTGCTACTCGACGGCCGTCGCACGGTGGCATCGAGCGTGACGGGGCTGGTCGACGTCAACACCTTTCCCCAGGCATTGGTGAAGAGCGTCGAGATCGTCACCGGCGGCGCGTCCGCGGCCTATGGGTCGGACGCGGTCGCGGGCGTCGTCAACTTCGTGCTCGACAAGACGTACAAGGGGATCAAGATCTCCGCCGACAGCGGCATCACCGAACGCGGCGACGGCAACAACTATTCGTTCAGCGCCGCCGCGGGCCTCGCCTTCGGCAGCGAAGATCGCGGCCATATCCTGTTGAGTGGCGAATGGGCGCACCGCGACGGCATCTTCCGCGTGGATCGCGACTGGAACGCGCGCGGCGTCGTGCGGATCACCAATCCCAATTACACCAACACCAACGGCCAGGCGCAATTCCTGATCCGCCAGCCGGTCGGCGTCGCCAACACCACGCCCGGCGGCATCATCCTCAATTCCAGCGGCGGCGTCGCCAACCGGCTGCGAGGCATCTATTTCGGGCAGGCCGGGACCGCGCGCCAATTCCAATACGGTGCGCTCAACTTTCCGGCGCTCGGCGGTTCGACCGCGCCGTCGCTGACCCAGGGCGGCGACTGGCAGGTCAACGACCAGGGCCGCAACATCGGCCTCGACGCCGACGACGACCGCCGCGGCGCCTTCGGGCGGCTGAGCTACGAGGTCGCCACCGGCGTGACGCTGTTCGCCGAGGCATCGTACAACTGGCAGAAGACGCTGTTCAACGCGGGGCCGCAGTCGACGACCTCGATCACGCTGTCGTCGGCAAACCCCTATCTGCAAAGCGCGCTCGCCAATGCGGTGTCGTCCGGGCTCATCACGGCCGCCGAGCGCGCCGCCGTGACGTCGGTGACGGTGGGCAGCACCGCGGTCGACCTGCCCTATCGCAAGAACAACAGCAGCCGCGACGTGCAGCGCTATGCGATCGGTGCGGAGGGCGAATTCCAGGCGTTCGGCCGCAAGGCGGTCTGGAACATCTACGGCCAATACGGCCAAACCAACGCGCACGAGCAGCTGCGCGACATCATGAACACCGCCAACATGGCCAATGCCACCGATGCGGTCGCCGCCCCGGCGGGCAACGCGCTGGGCGTGGCGGCGGGCACGGTGGTGTGCCGGTCGTCGCTGACCGCGCCGACCAACGGCTGCGTGCCGCTCAACCGGCTGGGCATCGGCGTCGCCAACCCGGCTGCGTTCGCCTACGTGCTGGGCGATCCCTATCGCGACCAGACGCTCAAGCAGACGGTGGCGGGCGTCAACCTGTCGGTGACGCCGTTCGCGACCTGGGCTGGCGACGTCAGCGTCGCGGTAGGCGGCGAATATCGCCGGGAGTCGGTGTCGGGCTTCGTGCCGACGCAGTTCCAGACCGGCTGGTCGGTGGGCAACTTCCTGCCGACCTTCGGCAGCTATCACGTCAAGGAAGCCTATCTCGAAACGGTCGTGCCCTTGGGTCTCGGCCTCGAGTTCAACGGCGCGGTGCGCGGCACCGACTATTCCACCTCGGGCTATGTCACGACGTGGAAGCTCGGTGCCAGCTGGCAGCCGATCCCCGACGTCCGCTTCCGCGCCACGCGCTCGCGCGACATCCGCGCGCCAAACCTCAGCGAGCTGTTCGCGTCGGGCACGTCGCGCACCAACACGCTGACCGATCCCGCCACGGGGCGAACCACCGTCACCTTCCGCGAGACCACGACCGGCAACCCGAACCTGCGCCCGGAAAAGGCGGATTCCGTGTCCGTCGGCGTCGTGTTCCAGCCG
>JBKBTU010000679.1:0-516 GCA_046290715.1 Sphingomonas sp.
TCGCGGCCCTTGGCGACGAGGTAGCGCGGGCTTTCCGGGATGAAGAACAGTGCGATCAGGAACACGGCGGCAGGCAGCGCCTGCATCAGATACATCCAGCGCCACGCCTCGATATCCGCCCAGAACAAAGCCAGCGACGAGCCGGCCGCCTGGGCGAGATAATAGTTCACGACAAATGCCGCGGTCAGGCCGGTGATGATCATCACCTGCTGCACCGTCGTCATCCGCCCGCGAATATTGGCGGGGGCGACTTCGGAGATATAGGCGGGCGACAGCACCGATGCCGCACCCACCGCCATGCCGCCAAGGATCCGCGCGATGACGAAGATCGTCTGGTCGTGCGCAAAGCCCTGCACCAGCGCGCCGACCAGGAACAGGATCGCCGCCAGCCGCATCACATTGCGGCGGCCCATCTTGTCCGCCAGCGTGCCGGCAAAGAACGCCCCGATGAAGCAACCGATCAGCAGCGAGCCGACGGTGAACCCCAGCGTTGTGTCGTTGAGCGTGAAGGCGGCT
>JBKBTU010000680.1:0-516 GCA_046290715.1 Sphingomonas sp.
GGATCACGCCGTTTTCCGTTCGGGTCTGCATCGTCAGCTGCCCGGTCGGGTCCTTCAGCGTCGACCCGATCAGCGCGGCGAGCGTCAGCGCCTCGGCGAGCAGCGCCTCGATCGCCGGCGGATAGGCGTGTGCGGCGAGCACCGCGTCGAGCGCGGGTCCCAGCCGCACGACGCGGCCACGCGCCGAGCGGGAGGGGATCGCGAAGCCGAGCGCGCGATCGAGATCGGTGATGGATTGTTGCATGTGCGCGAGATGGGATGCGCGGGCATGGGGGTCAAGTTCGCCCCTCTTCACCCTCACCCTTCCCTCGGCCTGCGGCCGCGGGCCCCTTCCCTCTCCCATCGGGAGAGGGAGAGACGGCGTCAGCCGGCGATGGGTGAGGGTGAGACGTCAGATCTGCCCGAACACCCAGCGCAGCACCGCCTTTTGCGCGTGCAGGCGATTGGCCGCTTCCGCCCAGATCAGCGATTGCGGCCCGTCGATCACCGCATCGGTCACCTCCTCGCCGCGATGCG
>JBKBTU010000681.1:0-516 GCA_046290715.1 Sphingomonas sp.
GGCCGATGCGGATAGCAAGCCAGATGTTGATCAATCCGGCGGCGGCGGCCATGGTCAGTGTCAGCGGCAGGCTCATGCAAGTTTCCCCTCAAGTCTTGCCGCGCGGAAAGTGCGGCAATTTATGGGTGCGGCGTAGCGTGACAATGCTTGCAACGCACGAGATTTTCGCTATAGCCCCGCCTTCGCACGCGAACGGGCCTTGTTGCTCCAGCGGCTGGTTGCGCAAAACGCATCGGCTTCGGAAAGCATGGCATTATCGCATTGATAGACAAGCAATTAAGGTAAGCAGATCCTGCCATGGCTGTTCCTAAAAGAAAAACCTCACCTTCCAAGCGCGGCATGCGTCGCAGCCACGATTCGCTGACCGTCGATGCGTTCAGCGAATGCTCGAACTGTGGTGAACTGAAGCGCCCGCATCATGTTTGCGTGGCATGCGGCCATTACAATGGCCGCGAGGTGCTTGCAGTCGCCTGATCCAGATCAGACGGCCTTTGCACTTTTTCAGGGGGATTAACC
>JBKBTU010000682.1:0-515 GCA_046290715.1 Sphingomonas sp.
TGGTGCTCGACGACGGGATGGATGCCGCCGATGCGGCGTTGCTGCAACGGATCCTCGCCATCGCTTCGGGCGCGGAAACCGCCGCCGAACGCAATGGCGAGCGTGAGATCGCCATCTGGAAACGTGGAGTAACCCTGTGACCGTCCTGTCTTTCGCCACCCTGACCAGCTTGCCCGCGACCGTCGAGACGCCGGCGGAGCGGCCTGCGCTATCCACCGGCATCGTCCATTTTGGTCCCGGTGCATTCCATCGCGCGCATCAGGCGACGTATATCGATCGCCTGCTGGCCGATGATCCGCGCTGGGGGATTGCTGCAGTCTCGATGCGGACGCGCGGTACCGTCGATGCGCTGGCGGCGCAGGATGGGCTCTACACGCTCGCAATCCGCGATGCGCTGCCCTCGCTGCGGGTGATCGGGGCGCATAGCGCGTTTCTCGGGCCGGAGGATGCGACGCAAACCGCCGCGCTGCTCGCCGATCCGGCGGTTCGCCTAGTGACCTCGACCGTGACCGAGA
>JBKBTU010000683.1:0-515 GCA_046290715.1 Sphingomonas sp.
GCCGCGCATGATGGTCGACTGCACCACGCGCGATCTATCCATCGACCTGTTTGGCCTCAAGCTGCCCAGCCCGATCTTCATGGCCCCCATCGGGGTGATCGGCCTGTGCGCTCAGGACGGACATGGCGATATCGCCACGGCCAAGGCGGCGGCCGCCACGGGGGTGCCGATGGTGGCCTCGACCCTGATGAACGATCCGCTGGAACTGGTAGCCCCGGCCATGGGCGATACGCCGGGCTTCTTCCAGCTCTATACGCCCAAGGACAAGGACGTCGCCGAAAGCCTGGTGCGACGGGCCGAGGCCGCCGGGTTCAAGGCCATCGTCGTGACCCTGGACACCTGGGTCACCGGCTGGCGGCCGCGCGATCTGAACGACGCCAATTTTCCGCAGCTGCGCGGTCACGCCCTGGCCAACTACATGTCCGACCCGGCCTTCCGCGCCCTGCTGGCCAAGCCGCCGGAAGAGGATCCGCAGGCCGCCGTCGCCCAATGGGGCCGCACCTTCGGCAAGGCCC
>JBKBTU010000684.1:0-515 GCA_046290715.1 Sphingomonas sp.
GGCATGTGGAGAAGGTGCTGACCGGTCAGGCGGATGATCGCATCACCGCGCGTGGGCATGATAGCCTGTCGGTGTTCGGGATCGTCAACGCCGGAGAGGCCGCGTTGCTGCGCCCGCTCGCGCGCACGCTGGTGGCGCAGGGGATGCTTGCCGCGACCGAGCATGGCGGCTTGATGCTCGGCCCCGAAGCGCGCGCCGTGCTGAAAGGCGAGGCCGGAATCAGCATCGCCGAGCCGCCCGTCCGCGCCCGCCGTGGTCGCCGCTCGCGCAGCGGCGGGGACATGCCCAACCCGATTGGCAGCCCGCTGTTCGAAGCGCTGCGGAACAAGCGCAAGGCGCTGGCCAGCGAGCACGGCATCCCGGCCTATGTCATCTTCCACGATTCGGTGCTGCGCGACATGGCGAACCAATGCCCCGAAACGCTCGCCGAACTGGGCGGGATTGCGGGCGTTGGCGCCAAGAAGCTTGAGACCTGGGGGCCGGACTTTATCGCGGTGGTGCGAGATCACTTGAGT
>JBKBTU010000685.1:0-515 GCA_046290715.1 Sphingomonas sp.
CCCCGAGAGCCGCGGGGGCGGCAACGCCGTCGATCTCGCGCGCGGCGGCGCGCGCCACCGCCACCGCGCCCGCGGTATGGCCGGACGGAAAGGAATTGAGGTCGTGGTCGCTACTGTCGCCCGGTGCGAAATGGTGGCGGCCGTCGGCGAGCGCGCGCGCCGGACGCGTACGGTCGATCGACCGCTTGATCGCGCTCTTCGCAGCGGTCGCGAGCAGGTGCGCGGCGAGCATCCGGGCGCCGCCGCGGACGAGGTCGGGGCGGCGGCCGATCAGCCCGGCGGCGATCGTGCCGACGGAGGCGGTGACGAGCTGCGGCTGGTCGGCGACTTCGGCGAGGAAGCCGGCGAAGCGGACGGGACCCTCGTGGCGGTGCCGTGCCGCTCCGTGCGTCGCCTTGCGATCCGCCTTGGCCAGCGCCTTGGCGGCCTTCTTCGCCTTCTTCTTGGTCAATGCTTGACTCCTTCGGGCATTTCGCCGCGGACCTGCGCATGGGCGAGCAGGGCGAAGATCCCCG
>JBKBTU010000686.1:0-514 GCA_046290715.1 Sphingomonas sp.
TGGACATGTCCGGGGAGATAGGCGCCGCGGGGCCAAGCGGCAACAGAGGCTTGCGGACGGGCGTTTCGCGCTTCATGGCCGGTGCGATGCTTGTCCAGACACCGTTCGTGCTGCTCGACGATGCCCGGCCGGGGGGTAGCGACGCGCGGCTCTACACCGCGCCGGTGCGGGTGATTGTTGCGCATCGGCCGGATGAGATCGCCCCCGCGCTGGCCGCGCTCGACGCGGCGCGGGCGGAGGGGCTGCATGCGGCGGGCTATGTTGCCTACGAAGCCGGGCATGCGCTGGAGCCGAAGCTGGCGGGGCTGAGCCGGAGCGACGCCGATGCGCCGTTGCTGTGGTTCGGCCTGTTCGGCGATCCAGCGCCGTTCGACCCTGCCACCCTGCCCGATCCGCGCGGTGCCTGGGTCGGCGCTGCCACCCCGCTGATTGATCGCGGCACCTATCTGCGTCAGGTCGCGGCGGTGCAGGCGCTGATCGCCGCCGGCGACATCTATCAGGCCAACCTCACCTT
>JBKBTU010000687.1:0-512 GCA_046290715.1 Sphingomonas sp.
GAAGGCGAAATCCTGCACGCCGATCACTGCGCGCTGGCCGAGGATGGTGCCGCTGGCGTTGAGGAACGCATCCTGTTCGCCGGTGCTGGCGCGGGCGGCCTTGATGCGGGCGGGATAGGGCTTCTGGTCGCGGAACTTGAGCGGGTCTTCGGCGACCTTGGGGTTCGGGAGGACGGTGTAGCTACCCGCGTCGAACAATTGTTCGAACCGCGCGCGGCCGCCGATGCGCTCATGATGGTCGCAGATCGGGCAGACCGACTGGTTTTCCTGGAGTTCCTTGACGAACACCATCTGCCCGCAGCCCTTGCACTTGTGCCACAGATTGTCGGGCGTCTCCGCCTTGTTCGGGATGACGAGCGAGATCGCGTTGCGGACGCGGGTGAGCCAGCTCATGCGGCGGTTTCCTTGCGTGCTGCGGCCAGCGCGGCCGACAGGGATTGAATATAGGTGCGGACGGCGGCGGGGGCGTTGGCGCCTTCTGCCGCGATGATGTCGATGATCGCCGAGCCGAC
>JBKBTU010000688.1:0-512 GCA_046290715.1 Sphingomonas sp.
TCGGCCCGGCTGCGCGTCCCGTCGATATCCTCGATCCGCAACAGGAACGCGCCACCCCGCGCCCGCGCAAAATCATGCGCCGCGATCGCCGAAAAGGCATGGCCCATATGCAGCCGCCCGGTCGGGCTCGGCGCGAAGCGGGTGACGATTGATCCAGATGGCGACGAAATTACGGGTTTCTCCGTTTGTTGGCGGGCACCGCTTTCATGTAGAGCGGCGGCATGTGGCTCGCCATCCTCTTGTCGGCACTTGCGATGACGCTGATCGTCGGGGTGCGTTATCTGATCGTTTCCGGCGCCTTCGCCTGGGCCACGCGCGTCCGGCATCCCGGCCTCTATGCCGGGCTCGACCGCCAGATGCGGCGCGAGCTGCTGTGGAGCCTCGCCAGCGCCGCCATTTACGGCATCCCGGCGGGCGTGGTCGCCTGGGGGTGGCAGAATCTCGGCTGGACGCGGATCTACACCGACGTCTCGGCCTATCCGCTCTGGTATGTGCCGCTGTCGGTGTTCCTC